>CASBQJ010000335.1 GCA_949127705.1 Synechococcales cyanobacterium PMM_0085 | reverse complement strand
CCCGCCTTTGTGCCCGAACGCTGGACGAAGGTATACCGCGACTGGCTGGTGAACCTGAAAGACTGGTGTATTTCGCGCCAGCTCTGGTGGGGACATCAGATCCCCGCCTGGTACGCCGTCAGTGAAACCGGGGGCGAAATCACCGACGATACGCCCTTCGCGGTCGCCGCCAGCGAAGCCGAAGCCCGCGAAACGCTGATTGCTTTCTTTGGCGATGGCGTTCAGCTGCGGCAAGATCCAGACGTGCTCGATACCTGGTTTTCCGCCGGACTGTGGCCGTTTTCGACCCTGGGCTGGCCCGACCCAACCGCCGACCTAGCTACCTACTTCCCCACCAGCACCCTGGTCACCGGGTTCGATATCATCTTTTTCTGGGTCGCCCGCATGGCCATGATGTCGTCCCACTTTACGGGCAAAATCCCCTTCAAAACCGTCTACATTCACGGGCTGGTGCGGGATGAAAACAACAAAAAGATGTCCAAGTCGGCCAACAACGGCATCGATCCCCTGCTGCTGATCAACAAATACGGCACCGATGCACTGCGCTATACTCTGGTGCGGGAAGTGGCCGGAGCCGGACAAGACATTCGGTTGGAGTATAACCGTAAAACCGACGAATCCGGTTCGGTAGAAGCCTCGCGCAACTTTGCCAACAAGCTGTGGAATGCGTCGCGCTTTGTGATCATGAACCTAGATGGCCAGACCCCCGCCGCATTGGGTGAGCCAGGCGGGGATCACAAAACCTTGGAGTTAGCCGATCGGTGGATTTTATCGCGCTATCACCAGACCATCCAACAAACCCGCGCCTCGATCGAAAGCTACGGACTAGGTGAAGCGGCCAAGGGGCTATACGAGTTTATTCGAGGCGATTTTTGCGACTGGTACATCGAACTGGCCAAATCTCGCCTCCAGCAGACCGATTCGCCGTCCCGCCACACGGCTCAGCAGATTTTGGCCACCGTGCTTGACGGTACGCTGCGCTTGCTGCACCCCTTCATGCCTCACATTACCGAAGAGGTGTGGCACACGCTGACTCAAATCGACGAGAGCCAAACCCTGGCGCTCCAGCCCTACCCGGTGGCCAATCCCAGCCTGATCGATGCTGATTTAGAAGCTCAGTTTGATCAGCTGATTGACACCATTCGCACTATCCGCAACCTGCGCGCCGAGGCCGATATTAAGCCAGGAGTCAAGATCAAAACCATTTTGAGCACCGCCAGCCCTCGGGAACAGCAAATTTTGACGGCTGGCCAGGTGTACATTCAGGACTTGGCCAAGGTGGAGCACCTAACCATTACCGGAGCAGAGCCGGGAGCAGAGCCGGGAGTAGAGCCGGGATCAGAGCCGCGATCGCCAACAGCAGCGCCAACAGCAGCCCCCGACAGCTTTGAAGCCGCCGCAGGCCAAGCCGCCCAATTTGCCAAGGGCACCGCTCAAGCTACGTTTAAGGCATTGGAAGGATTTGACTTGGGGGCGCTAGAACAATACCGCAAGCCCTTGATCAACCTGGGTTTGCTGTTTGCGGTCATTGTCTTAGCCCGTGTGATCTTGGCAATTCTAGATACAGTTGATGATTTGATTTTGATCTCGCCGCTGCTGCAATTGATTGGCTTGAGCTACACAGCCTGGTTTGGTTACCGCAATTTGTTAACGGCTGAACAACGCCGCCAGTTTGGCACTAGGGTGGCAATCTGGTGGCAAGAGGTGAGTGGTGAAGCGCCCGCTGTACCTTCTAATGCCTCCTCTAGCGCGCCTGCCCCCGAGACGGCGCTCCGCGCTCCGCGCAGGCAAGCGATCGCTCCCCCCCCTTCAGTTAGTCCTATCACCCAACCAGAATCTCAGGCTGTCACGCCTGCTGCTGAAGCACAAACCTTGGTGGGCGTCAGCGGCACAATTCAGGTGCTAATTCCCCTCGCTGGGTTAATAGATGTAGCGGCTCGTCGCGCTAAAGTTGAGAAAGATTTGACGAAGGTGGAGGCTGAAATCAAAAGTTTGGGCGATCGCCTGAGCAACGCTAGCTTTGCCAGTCGCGCTCCTGCCGCTGTGGTTCAGGGCGTGCGAGATACGCTGGCTGAAGCCGAAACTCAGGCACAGATTTTGCGCGATCGCCTAACTCAAATGACATAAAACCTAAATCTTTATCAAATTCCTGCCTAAAAGACTAAGCCTCTTGCTAAATGCAAGGGTATACTTTATTTCTAATGGACTGATAATTTTTCTGACTCCAATGCTCTACTTAGCTCAGGTCTTGAAGCGGGATCGTGAGGGCAGGGCAAGCCTAAAGTTGCTTGCCCAAAAACGAGCTGAACACACTTGGGCAACCTGTGTCACTGAGGAAACGGTGCTGCTTGAAGACTCTAGTGACCATGCTGACGGTACCCACTCTACTGGCCCCTGTGACGCGACCAGCCTCAATGAAGGACTATTGGTGTTGGTTGAGTTAAGCAGCGCCAAAAAAGTGAAAAAAGTTCAAGATGCCAAAGGCTGGGTATTAGAGTTTATTGAAGAATACCTATCTAGCGGAGTTTCGCCTGCGTTTCTGCTTGAAGAAACGCGGCGGGCAGAGCAATGGCGGCAATCTCTGACGCTTAAGAGTCAGGAACTGGGTCGTCAAGCATTAGAAATGGAAGCGCGGCGGGATCAGTTTCAGGAATTAGAGGAGAAGTTGAACGCCAAAAAAAAGCAGCTGGAGACATTAGAAGCTGAGCTGCGAGGATAACGCTCTCGCATCCCCATAGCTCTTAGGATCGCAAATTAAATAATCTGCAAAATTGACCCACCTGTAGGGACATGGCAGTGCCATGTCCCTACCCAGGGAATTGCACATTAATAAATTTATGATCCTTAGGGACTGTTGACCCGCTGCTCTGCAAACACAGCGGACTCGATTTTGCTCAAGGCCAATTCTAGATCATCGTTGATCACCTGCAAATCAAACTCATTTGCAGCGTCGATTTCTGCCTTGGCTCGGATTAGACGACGGGCGATCGCCTCCTCTGAATCTTGACCGCGCCCGCGCAGGCGTCTTTCCAGTGTCTCTAGTGACGGCGGCAGCACAAAAATTCGCAACGCACTAGGAAACGTCTGCCGGATCTGGCGCGCCCCTTCTAGCTCAATTTCTAGCACTACCCACTTGCCTTGCTGAATCGAATGCTCTACCGGGCGGCGAGGGGTGCCGTAATAGTTGCCAGCAAACTCTGCCCACTCTAGCAGTTCAGACTGGTCTACCATTTCCTGAAACGCGTCGCGAGTGACAAAATAATAGTTGTGCCCATCCACCTCATTTAACCGAGGCGATCGCGTCGTGGCCGAAGTCGAAAGATATAGCTCAGGATGCCGTTTGAGCAGCGATCGCAGCAGTGTGCCTTTTCCGACTCCGCTTGGCCCAGTTAGGACGATTAATCTACCATTCCCCATTGAAGTCTCGATGATTGTAAGCGGATCATTATTTTAGCGGTAGGCGGTAGCGAACTGGTTATGAGCCACGGAGACAGGCAGATGGGCTATAGTTAAGTTCGTCTAATCATCATTGAGTTCTTTGCTGATCACAAACCGATTGGCGACCGTTTCGGGTTGAATGGCAGAGAGAATTATATGGCCAGAGTCGGTAATAATTACAGCCCGAGTCCGACGCCCATAGGTAGCATCAATGAGCTGGGCGCGATCGCGGGCATCGGTGATGATACGCTTAATAGGCGCAGACTCGGGACTGACAATGGCAATTACCCGGTTGGCTGACACAATATTGCCAAATCCAATGTTGATCAGCCGAATGTCCATGAGAAAAATGCCTAACCATGTGAGAAACAGTGACGCGTTCGTTTTCATGGTATCGGCAAAAATTTCGACTCACAAGGCTGATAACCCTGACAAGAGAAGAAGTTTTAGAAAGACGAAGTTTTGGTGAAGGTAGAGCAGCTTCAGATCGCGGGCACGTTGGTTTGAGATAGCTTTTGGTCACAGCGCGACCGGGCTGTCGGATGACTAAAAGGCATGCCGCTTGATCTGATGTTGGCAATTCCCCTGTTTCGTTCCCGTTCCTGGCCTTTTTTGCTAATCCTGTGCAATCTGTTGACGTTACGACCCTAATTGCGGCCTGCACTGAGTTGCAGGAAACCTGGTTGCCTGCTCGCCTTGAGCAAGTGTATCAGCGCGATCGCCATACCCTAGCCCTGTGCCTGCGCACGATGAATCAGCGGGGGTGGCTAACGGTGTCGTGGCATCCTCAGGCGGCGCGCATTTGCCTGGACACCCCTCCGGCTAAAGCCCCCGACACCTTTACCTTTAGTCAGCAGCTGCGACACCAGTTAAACGGGCTGGCGCTAGTATCGGTAAAGGCGATCGCCCCTTGGGAGCGCGCCTTAGACTTGCAGTTTGCCCGCCGCCCTGGCGACCCGCCGCTGTGGCACCTGTATGTTGAGATCATGGGCAAGTACAGCAACGTGATTTTGACCAATGTGGATGACTTGATTGTGACGGCGGCTCATCAGGTCAGCAATCAGCAATCTAGCGTGCGTCCGATTCAAACTGGGCAACCCTACGAACCCCCCCCGGCGCTAATCGATCCCGCTCCTAGTCTGGAAGAATCCCAAGAGCGCTGGCAAGAACGCGTTAGCCTCATTCCGACGGATCTCAAGAGTAATTTGCTGAAAAACTACCGAGGGCTAAGCTCCATTCTCGTGCTTTCGATGATTGAGGCGGCAGGGTTAGCGCCGCAGCAATCCACCCACTCCCTCAGCCCCGCCGATTGGCAGCGCCTGTTTGATCGCTGGCGTGAATGGCTAACGGCCATTCAGCAACAGCAGTTTCGACCGGGCTGGCTGCCACAGGGCTACACCGTCATGGGCTGGGGTGCCGTTGAATCGGTTCCTAGCATCCACCCGATCTTGAGCCACTACTATACCGATGAACTCAACCGCCAAGAATTTTCGCAGCTGCGGCATCAGCTGAGTCAGCGCCTGATTAATCTACTCAAAAAACTGTACGTCAAAGCCAATGATTTTCGCGATCGCCTGCACCAGTCAGACGAAGCCGACCGGCAGCGAGAACAGGCCGACTTGCTGATGGCCAACCTGCACCAGTGGCAACCCGGCCTCAAAGCCATGACGCTAGCAGATTTTGAAACAGGCAACCCAGTCACAATTCCGCTTGATCCCGAAAAAAATGCTGTGCAGAATGCGCAAGCCCGGTACAGACGCCACCAAAAACTGAAGCGATCGCGCGCCGCCCTCGAACCCCTGTTAAAAGCCGTTCAGGCTGAAATTGACTACCTAGAACACGTTCAAGTTGCCGTGACCCAACTCAGCCTTTATGCCAATCTTGAAGACCTAGATGCGTTGACAGAAATCCGCGACGAGCTGATCCAGCAGCAGTATCTAGACGATCCAGACCAGCGCTATCGCGGAGCAGCGGCTGAAACCACCAACTTTCGGCATTTTCGCAGCCCCAGTGGATTTGAAATTTTGATTGGGCGCAACAACCGCCAAAACGACGAGATCGTCTCCCATGTCGCCAACGACTACGACCTCTGGTTCCACAGCCAAGAAATTCCCGGTAGCCATGTCTTGCTGCGGCTAGAACCAGGAGGCGCGCCCGACGATGCCGACCTGCAATTTACCGCCGACCTCGCCGCCTATTACAGCCGCGCTTGCCAAAGCGACCAAGTACCCGTCATTTACACCGAACCCCGCTATGTATTTAAGCCCAAGGGTGCCCGCCCCGGAACTGTGATTTATAAACAAGAGCGGGTAATTTGGGGACAACCCCAGCGAGCCAGCCTCTCGATGCCGATCCCTTGAACTAGACCCACAAAAAAGGAGCATCTGCAAAAGATGCCCCTAAACTCTTCAAATCAAAAAGAACGTAAAACGCCTGGTTAAGCGAAATCCCCTAAGGTAAGGGATGGAACAACAAATCGGGAAAGAACCGATTAAATTCAATCAGCATGCCTGCGGTGAAAAACATCAAAGCAGTCGCCAACACAGGGGCAGTAGACAGATATTTGAGGAAATATTGCATACTTCACAACTCCAGAATAATTCCAACAATCAATCAAGCTAGATTTGCAGATCGTTTATAAGGCGTCATTGACAGCTTCGATGAGACTGCTCAGGATAAGGATGAATTTGGGTTAGCAAGAGGTAAAGGTTACACCTCGCCCATCCAAATTCATCCTCAGCTTAAGCAATGCCAAAACTATCGATCCCAACACTATCGATCATAAGATCTAGAACCGTGACCAATTAACGAGGCGAAACAGTGATTTCGCTATCTTTAACTGTCAATTTGCCAGTGGTCAATTCTTTAAAGGCAGCAAGTGGCCACAGGAAACCAGACGTCATAAACTTGATGGCACGAGGCACATCAATCACAACTTCTAGCATTTCTGGGTCTTTCTCACCCCGAACAGAAATGATATAGGCACGACCCACCCAGCCAATCCAGCCTGTAATGTACAGGAATAGGATGCTAGGGATGAGGAATTCACCGATGTGAGCGGCACTGCCATCCACAATTAAGTGGGGCAGACCTTCTTCACCACACAGCAGCGTGGAGTAGCTTTGAAAACGAGCTTTAGCTTGAGCCGTGGTGGCTTTAGCCGCACGTTGTTGAAACGCAGCGGTATCGCTACAGGGCGTTAGATTATAAGCAGAGGCAGGAGAAACCACCCCAACCCACAGAAAAAAGACTAGGACACCAGCCAACAATGGAGCAAACAATTTGCGCATGGAATTGCTTCCCTTTTTTACAAAACGCAAAGTACAAAACGCAGAGATTTAGTACTGAGAATCAAGCTGCCTTCCGAGAAAAGCAATCACACTTCACAGCAATCATACTCCTCCGGTGAAGCCCAATAACGTTAAGCTTTTAGAAGCATGTCACCAGAACCCGCCCAGAAAATTTGGAGATTTTGGGTGAACGTAAATTTGTGTCTTTTGACGAGTCTGATAGTAACCTAATGTCAGCAGTACCGCTACAAAAGTTAAAAGAACTCTACAAAAGAACTCTAGATAACGCATGCCGACAGTTTTAGCGCTTGAAACCAGTTGTGATGAGACAGCCGTGGCAGTAGTACGCGATCGCCACGTTCTCAGCAACATCGTGTCGTCCCAAATCACGATTCACCAGCAGTATGGCGGCGTGGTGCCCGAGGTGGCATCGCGGCAGCATTTGGAAACCATGAACTGGGCGATCGCCCAAGCCCTGCAAGACTCTGG
>CASBQJ010000334.1 GCA_949127705.1 Synechococcales cyanobacterium PMM_0085 | reverse complement strand
GTAGAAGCCCTCGTTGCCCGCACCTAGCAGCGCAGAACTCCAATGGGTCGAATAATCGTGGCTGAGGCGATGAATCGGGAAATTGCCATAAAGCGGTACCCCCCAACCATCTAGGGCGATAAATGCCTTTACCGTTCCCCCTAAGCATTGCCAGAGGTGAGCCGCCCCAATGGCTCCCACCACACCCGCACTAAATCCTAGAAACACGAGCGGCATCTCGATCGCCTCTAGCTGGAGGGCTGGAAACGGTTTGAATGGCCGCGAATTAGCCCGTGGACTACTCAATGGATTACTTAATGAATTACCCAATGGATTACTCAGCTGATGCAGTAAAAAGTCGAGCAAGTGCAGCGCAGAGTAGGCAGGATATCGTTCGGCTGGGAAGACCAGCACATCGTAGGACAGGGCTGTTCGCAGTGGATTAGCCCCAATCCCCAAATTGGCTAGGAAGCTCCAGGTTAAATCGGGATCATGGATACCCGGACAAACAATCACGGTCATCGAGATTCCTCCGAGAGACTCCTACATTCATACACAGGCAGGCAACTATAGGCATGCATACATAGGCTCAATACAGTCGCGGACTGGAACTTTAGGGAGTCTGTTAAGATTCAAACCACAATGTTTATATTTAGCCGGGTTACTTCCGGGTTTACACGTATCTTTGTAAAAGAAAGTTATTATTCTAAATATAGAATTTAGAGATAAGAGCTTAGGGTTTAACCAGCCTATGACGGTCTTTAGCGGACTGGGCTGCTCTAAAACACCGCTCAGCCCGCAGCATCGCCTCAATCCGATAGATTTGTCCGATAGATTGGCTTGAAATCTTTTAATGCGGAGCGCATCGGTTAACTCGGGAGTTTTCAAAATGGCTAGCCAGATTATCAACTTGGCGTTGTCGGTTGTGACCGCAGAAGTAGAAGAATTTTTGAGCACCCACCTTGACCAGATGCCGTCGCAGACGGTGCCGTTGCCAACTGTCCGTCAAACGCTGGTGACTTACGTGCTCACCAGGATTCCTGGTCTTTATGCCAAAACGGACGACATGGATCACTTAGGGGTTGATCCCAAGCTGCTTTATAGTTCCCATGAACGCCAGCAGCAGATCAATATGCTCATGCAGCAGGGAATTCGGCAAATGCGTCAGGACGAACTTGGGTGGCACCCCGTGGCGCAATGAGCTTAACCGGGAGGGGAAGCAGCTTAGCTGAAAAGGCGCTTAACCGAGAGGGAAAGTAGGTAATCGGGGGAGATCGCGACTGTTCGGTTCGGTTCTATGGCTAGGCTATTCCAGATATCGACGAGTATCGTCATAGAGAGAGTAGAAATGCTACCTCTTGTAAAAAGAGGGCAGAAATACTGTCTTTTGTAAAAGTAGATATCTGTTGAGGAAATTGCGGGACGTGTATAAGTGGTATCTACCGACTCTCAGTGAGGTGGTTGCCCACCGGGAGCCAAGCTTGAAGCCGTCACGGGGGGCGGGTCACCTCAGATTTGCGGCTCAGCAGCGGCTAAAGGCTGAACGCGAGTGGTTTGGGGCGATCGCTGCCCTCAATGCCATGCTGCAATCCTCCTCGGCTCCCTTAGCTGAACCCATCTCACCTCTAGGGTCGCCGAATTTAGCGTCGTCGAATCTAGCGTCATCAAACCTAGGGTCATCGAATTCGCCCCCTTGTTTGCCACTGGTGCAGGGGGTTGTCTTGTCGGGTCCCCTACCTGTGGTCGAACAACCCAACTTGGTAGCCCAGCTAGCCACCTGGAATTTTACTGTCGATGCCCTAGGGCTGGCGAGTTTCATGCCCTTTCGGCTATTATCTGCGGCTACTTTATCACCCGGTACGATTTCGACAGCGGGGACAATCCCGTTGATGACCAATGATCCCCTCGCCGCAGAGCAGTTTTGCCTGGTGCTCACTCCTCAGTTTGGGCTAGTGCTGGTGCTGGGTGACGATGGCGATGGGGAGCCGGCATTTTTGTTTTCGTTTGATCCCGACGTGGTGACGCAATCCTGGCAAGCCCTGCGCGCCCGCTTACTATTTAGCGCTCCCCAGTTGATTGATTCTGTTGATCAGCAGGTTGAGAAATTTGCGCCAAGCGCGCCTGACTATAAAACGGTGGTGCAGTTTAGTCAGCTGCTGCTGGCGCATTTACCCGAACCGCTGGCGTGGGAGGTGGCGGCAGAGTCGTCTAGAGAGTCGTCTAGCTCCGCGCATCGCACTAGCTCCGCGCATCGCCCGGAGCCACAGGAGATCGAGAGCAGCCCATCGGCGGTCAGTGAATCAACGAGCACACCCAACGGGGCTAAGCGGTGGAATCCGCAGGCGATCGCCCACCCCAGCGCGCACAATCAAGCAGAGCCAGAGCGATCGCTAGAACAACTGGCTCAAGGCAAAGAAAGCTTCGACATGGAGCTATTGCAGGCGATCGCCCACGAAGTTCGCACCCCTCTGAGCACCATTCGCACCCTGACTCGGCTGTTGCTCAAACGCAAAGACCTCAGCCCCGATGTGCTGAAGCGGCTAGACATTATTGACCAAGAATGCACAGAACAAATCGACCGATTTAATTTGATCTTCCGGGCGGCAGAACTCGAAACCTGTGCCACCAGACCGCCCTTGACCTCGCTAGCTCCAATCTCTCTAGCCCTAGTATTTCAGCAAAACATTTCTCGCTGGCAGCAACTGGCCGCTCAACGCGGGCTGACCCTAGATGTGCTGCTGCCGCAAAAGTTGCCGAAAGTGGTCACCGATCCCAGCATGTTCGACCAAGTCCTCACCGGATTGGTCGATCGAATTACCCAAACCCTGGCACCGGGAAGCCACATCCAGGTACGGGTAGAGTTGGCAGGGCACCAGCTAAAGCTGCAATTTGAATCCCAATCAGCGGCAGACGCTAGCC
>CASBQJ010000333.1 GCA_949127705.1 Synechococcales cyanobacterium PMM_0085 | reverse complement strand
GGTTTGACCGTGCCCACCATTCTGCCCTGCCGCATGACGGAAATGCGGTCGGCGATCGCCAACCCCTCCTTCAGCTTGTGCGTAATCATCACCACCGACAGCCCCTGATGCGCCAGTTTCCGCAATAGGTCAAACAATTCCACCCCCTCAGCAGGCGTCAACACCGCTGTCGGCTCATCCAAAATTAGCGTCCGCGCCCCGCGATACAGCGCCTTGATAATTTCCACCTTTTGCTGCACCCCGACAGGCAAATCGCCGACCCGCGCATCCAAATTCACCTGCAAGCTCAGCTGATCGGCCAGCTCTTGAATCCGCCGCTTCGGCTTTGCTTGATCTAGCACTCCCAGTAGCTTCAGCCAGCGGAACGGTCGGCGCACCTGCTCCAGCCCCAGCACAATGTTTTCCGTGACTGTAAACACGGGCACCAGCATAAAGTGCTGGTGCACCATGACAATACCGTGAGCGATCGCGTCCTCTGGCCCGCCCAGGTGGATGGGCTTTCCATCCACCAAAATTTCGCCCTCGTCTGGTCGCTCTAGACCATACAGGATATTCATTAGGGTGGTTTTACCCGCTCCATTCTCGCCCAGCAAGACGTGAATTTCGCCCGACTCCACCCCAAAGCTAACCTGATCATTGGCGACTACACCAGCAAAGCGTTTGGTAATCTCGCACGCCTCCAGGGTTAGCACCACACTACTTCACTCCCGTAATGCTGGGATCAGCCTTGAGTGCAGCTTCAGCGGCTTTCACCTGCTCTTTGCAGGCCGAGGAAATGGTCGCTTCGGCATCGTGGAATGGCGCTAAACCCACCCCGCCCGTCTCAATGGTGGCCAGTTCAACGCCAGGTTTTAGCGCTCCTGCCGCAAACTCTGCGACAGCCGTTGCCGTCGCCACATCCATATTTTTCACCGCGCTGGTCAGCAGGGCATCTTTCACTTCAGGGTAGGTAAAGTACTGGTCTACATCCACCCCGATCGCCATTTTGCCCGCTTCTTTGGCCGCCAGCAATCCACCATTTCCGGTATTGCCGCCAACTGCAAAGATCACATCCGCGCCTTGGCCGACAAAGCTTTGCCCCACCGACTTGCCAGTCGCCGGATCATTAAAATCTGGAATATATTGGTTCAGCGTCACCACATCGGGTTTGGCAGACTTGGCACCCGACTGGAACCCGGTAACAAACTTCACCACGGGTGGAATTTCCATCCCTGACACCGTGGCTACTTTGCCAGATGTGGTCACACAACCCGCCAACACCCCAGCCAAATAGCCCGCTTGGTCTTCGGCAAACATCAAGCTCGTGACATTTTTGAGGTCAGTGGTGTACGGGTCAACGCCATCGTCACCCGGAGCGAACGCATAGTCAATAATCACAAACTTGACATCGGGATACTTTTTCGCCATCGCGGCAGTGGCATCCCCCATCAAAAAGCCAACCGTCACCACCAAATCTGCGCCTTCAGAAATCTGCGTTTCAATATTTTTTTCGTAGTCGCTGCTGGCGGCAGACGTCACATAGGAAAAGTCTAGGCTGGCCTTTTCTGCCCCATCTTTAGCGCCTTTCAGCGTGTATTCATTAAACGATTTATCGTTTTCCCCACCTGTATCTAAAACCAGGCCAACGGTCTGTTTTTCTGCCGCCGCTGGAGACGCGGAGCCTGCATCGGGAGTGGTGGTGGCAGACGGGGCACAGGCCGTCGTCATCATCACCAGAGTTGTTAGAGAAGCAAAAATCGAAGCTGTTTTCTTACGCATCGCTGCACCGAATACCGAATATGAATGGAACGATTTGCCCAGAATTACTGCGCAATAGTGTTGTAATACTACGCCGATATCTTTTGTTCTGTCATAAAAGCTAACTAAATGACAAAAAAGTAGGCAAACCTCGAAAGATTGCAGAAATCCCGTGGAGACGCGATGCATGGCGTCTCTACCCGCAAATCGGATTCCTCATTCTTTCGGAATTCGGCGTTGCTGATTAGAGGTATGAATTTCCCTCATCCCCAGCCCTTCTCCCCAGGGAGAAGGGGGCTAGAACTCTTGTTCCCTCTCCTTTTGGGAGAGGGCTAGGGTGAGGGCGGATTTAGGCTTCATACCTGCATTCAGCAACGCCCGGAATTCTTCCCGCCTCCTCTGTAGAACTCAGAATATTCTTCCTGAATTCCTTCGGAGCCGCCCATGCCCGTTCTGCGCCCCCCAGTCAGTAGCTTTGTTAAGAATGCTCGGTTTACCTCTGCCGATTTAGTGGCACTGCGAGCGGCAATTCGCAATCGCACTGCGACGCTACAGGATGCTAAAAATATTGCGATTTTCTATGCCGATACCTTAGAGCCAGGGGTTGGCAGCTGGCTGAAGAAAATGCTGGTGAGTTTGGGCAGTACGGTGAATGTGGAGTTCCCGATTCCTGACTTGGCTCGCAATCCGGAGCTGTTGAATGGGCAAGTGACCCTGCCGACCAGCGATCGCCGTCATCCTGCCATCCGCAATGTGCAGCGGGCGCTGATTGCGGTGGCTAGCCGCACGGGGCAACTAGCCTACATGCTGCCCAGCGGAGCCGATGGCGGCTATGGCGGGGAAACGGTAGCCGCTGTCAAGGCATTTCAGCAGCGTAATGGTTTACCCATAACCGGAAAAGTAGAGATGAAAACGGCGCGATCGCTCAACGAAGCCCTGCTGCGCACCCAGACCCCCGGCACTATGGCCGCCCAGCCGCGCGACATCGCCCGCGCCGCGACAGAACTATGTGCCCCTTCGGTGGCCTTAAACTACGGCGTTCCTCAGCCCTGGGTCAACATCGACCCGCAGCATAACGTGCCAGTCGGGCGTCCGTTTAGTGACCTAATAGGGCGCTGGAAGTGCAACCTGTTTGGCGGCAACGTGCTGCGGCAGGGCGGCTATGAGCCACCGTATTACGGCAACCAGGGCAAGGGAGAATATCCTAACGCCAACCAGTGGTATAAGTGGAGCGACAAGTATGCTCTTGGTGCAGGCAATAAAGTGCATTTTCAACTGGTGGCTGAAGTGCCGCTGCTGTCGCTGTCTACGGCACAAATCAGGGTGGCGATCGCCGACCTGCTCAGCAAAGCCCAACCTGGCGACTGCCTGATGGAAGACCATCCTGGCTCCCAAGTTGCCGATGGCGGGCACACCCGAGTCACCGTCTCCAACAGCTTTCACCTACATGGCAGCGTAGCGTTTGCCCAGGCGCAGTTCACCCAGTCGGGCATCCAGCAAGAAGGCGTAGATGACCTGATGGGTGGAGAATACCTGTGGCTCTTGCGCCCCAGCGTGAACATGTAGGTGAAGTCCGCCCTCACCCTAAATCTCTCTCCCAGGCGGGGAGAGGGACTTTGAATCTTACTCCCCTTCTCCCCACCTGGGAGAAGGGGCTGGGG
>CASBQJ010000332.1 GCA_949127705.1 Synechococcales cyanobacterium PMM_0085 | reverse complement strand
TGGTCATGGCCGTGATTTCATCGCACTTACCCAGATCGGCCACGCCCAATATCATTAGCGGGTTCAAGCCCTGCGGTTTCTGCCAAGGTATACAGCGGTCGGCCTCTGACCTCTTCGTAAATCCGCCCAATATATTCCCCTAAAATGCCGATGCAGATCAGCTGAACCGCGCCCAAAAAGAAAATGGCCAGGGCTATGGTCGCAAAGCCCGTCAGCGGCGACTTTGGCTCAAAGACGCGCCAGTAGAGCACCAGAAACATCATCAGCAGGGCGATCGCCGCCGCAATTAAGCCCATATACGTAGAAAGGCGCAGGGGCACAATTGAGAACGATACCAGGCCATTAATCGCCAGCGCCAAAGACTTACGAAATGTGTACTTCACCGCTCCGGCAAAGCGGGGATCGCGTTCAAACTGTACAGCGGTTTGGCGAAACCCAACCCAAGCTCGCAGCCCGCGAATGTAGCGGTTGCGTTCTGGCATGTGGTTGAGCAACTCTACGACACTTCGATCCATTAAGCAAAAGTCGCCCGTGTCCGTTGGAATTTCAACATCCGCTAAGGTGCGCAGCAGTCGATAAAACCCGTAGGCGGTGGTACGCTTGAGCCAGCTTTCCTGTTTTCTTTGCGTGCGGCGAGCGTAGACCACCTGATAGCCCGCTTGCCATTCACGCACCATCTCCAAAATCAGTTCGGGTGGGTCTTGTAAGTCGGCATCCATTGTGACCACTACCTGCCCGCGCGACACATTCAAGCCTGCGGTGACGGCAATTTGGTGCCCAAAGTTGCGAGCAAAACTGAGGTAGCAGACTCGGGCATCCTGCTCGCGCAGTTGGCGGATCAGCGGCAGGGTGCGATCGCGGCTGCCATCATCCACCAATACGAGTTCTGCCACCCCATCCAGCCGATCCATGACAGCACTGACGCGGCGATAAAGTTCGGAAATGTTGGCTTCTTCGTTGTAAGTCGGCACAACGATAGAGTATTTTGGCTGCATGGGAGACTTCAAACCAAAGGCATTGATATCAGGCTCCAAACTGTACCTATATAGCTTTAAGCCTAGAGCTTTAGTCTATAGTCCAGAGTTCCGCTTCGTTGACCTGCCGTTGGACTAATTTGTAAACTCCTGCCACCCGCTCCCTCGCATAAAGAAAATCTTTGAGCTACCTTGCTTCTAGGAAAAGATGATTACTCTGTTTACATCACCTTCTATCAGCACGTCCCATTGATTTAGGTTGAGACATCGTCTCAGCAGTAACCAGCAGTAAACAAGTAGGCAAATTTTATGGCACAAAGCTTTGGTTTAATCGGTCTGGCGGTCATGGGAGAAAACTTGGCGCTCAACGTTGAGCGCAATGGATTTCCCGTCGCTGTGTACAACCGCACCGCCTCGGTCACAGAAGCGTTCATGAACACCCGAGCACAGGGCAAAAACTTTGTGGCGGCATACTCACTGCCCGACTTTGTCCAAGCCCTAGAGCGTCCTCGCAGAATCATGATCATGGTCAAGGCCGGTGGGCCAGTGGATGCTGTGATTGACCAACTCAAGCCTCTGCTAGATCCAGGAGACATGATCATTGACGGCGGCAACTCCCTTTATGAAGACACTGAACGTCGCGTTAAGACCCTAGAATCGACCGGGTTGCGCTTTATTGGGATGGGCGTTAGCGGTGGAGAAGAGGGCGCGCTCAACGGGCCGAGTCTGATGCCGGGTGGCACTGAAGCCGCCTATCGCGAGATTGAACCCATCGTCACCAAAATTGCTGCCCAAGTCGATGATGGGCCTTGCGTTACCTACATTGGGCCTGGTGGTTCTGGGCACTATGTAAAAATGGTGCATAACGGCATTGAGTATGGCGACATGCAGCTGATTGCTGAAGCCTACGATCTATTGCGCAATGCGGCAGGGCTATCTGCGGCTCAACTGCACGAGATTTTCACCGAGTGGAATACGACCGATGAACTCGATTCCTTCTTGATTGAAATTACTGCCGATATCTTTAAAAAGATCGATCCCGAGACTGGCACACCACTAGTCGATTTGGTCATGGATGCCGCAGGGCAAAAAGGCACAGGTCGCTGGACGGTGATGAGCGCACTGGAGCTGGGCGTCAGTATCCCAACCATTATTGCGGCCGTAAATTCTCGGATTATCTCGTCGATTAAGCCAGAGCGGGTGGCCGCATCTAAGCAGCTAACGGGGCCAACGGGCACCTACGAAGGCGATATTAAAGCCTTTGTGAATATGGTGCGTGACGCGCTCTACTGCTCTAAAATTTGCTCCTACGCCCAAGGCATGGCGCTGCTAGCCAAAGCGTCTCAGGACTATAACTACAATCTCGACTTGGGTGAAATGGCGCGGATTTGGAAGGGCGGCTGTATTATTCGAGCCCGCTTTTTGAACAAGATTAAGCACGCCTACGACGAAAACCCGGCGTTGCCCAACCTATTGCTAGCTCCAGAGTTTAAACAAACCATTCTGGATCGGCAAACTGCTTCCTTAAAGAAAATTCCGGTCAGCGCTACAAAGGCGAAACCAATGCCCAACAGCGTTAGTGGATGCTGATAGAC
>CASBQJ010000331.1 GCA_949127705.1 Synechococcales cyanobacterium PMM_0085 | reverse complement strand
GCTTTAGCTTCTGACTCAGGGTTTTGAACTGCTTGCGCAGCTGCCGCTGTCTAGCGCTACCGCCTTTGCCCTTGGAGTTGCGCCCCTCTCGACGAGGTGACTCCCACCGTTTCAATTGTTGTGCCACAGGTTGCTTCCTCTGCTGATCTACTTTCTATCGAGATCTACCTTCTACATATTAATCAACCAGTCGCCATCGACCGATTCCGGATGTCCACCCTTGATTGTGATCGAAAAAGCATCATTCAAGCAAACTGGGCAACACGTTTTTTGCGTCGCCCAGTTTATTGCCGAATACGTTCAACGTTGATCAGTCAGTTGGTCAATCAACCATACATGGGCGGGAAGAGACTCGAACTCTTAAGCCTTTCGGCGCCACATTTTGAGTGTGGTGCGTCTACCAATTCCGCCATCCGCCCTTGGATTTCGTTTCCTTATTATATAGCATAGGGCGCTGCTGTAAAAGTGCTTGATAATCGTGAGTGGCGGCCCATCGATCAATTTCTCGGGCGCGCAGCACCGGAACCGGGTGGGTGCGTTGAGCGGTTTGGGCTTGCCGCAACAGCTGCCCGATTTCGCTCAAGCTCAGCTCGTCATACGATCGCGCCTGTTCTAGAAATGCATCCAGGTTGAGTTGAGCCGCTAGCAACGGGGAACCGCCCGTCAGCTTCATCAGCACCGATGCGACAACTCGCGGATCTTGAGCTACCAGCAGGGCAGCGCGATCGCAGGTAAACTCGGCACAGCGCACCCATTCCAACATCCGCTCTTGCAAGCTTTGAGCCACCATGCCACCCGGAACGCCAAACTGTCCGGCGGCGAGCACTACAATGTTGGCCAGCGTTAAATAAACGCTGTGCTCACATTTTAAATGCCCCAATTCATGGGCAATCACCGCCTGAATTTCATCGGGGGTGAGTAAATCAATCAGCGACGTATGCAGCACCACAAACGGCTGCTTGCCGCGCATGGCAAAGGTGTAGGCATTGGGCACCGGGTTTTGGCGCACATATAGCTGCGGCGGCTCCAAATCCAGCACCTGACACGCTTCCAGCAATAGCTTGTGCAAGTCGGGCAACTGTCGCTCACTGACCAAAATGCCAGATGCCAGATTTTCTAGCTGAAAAAACTGTTCTGCCACAGGTCCAACTAAGCTGCGCACTAGCACATCCATCCCAGGCAGTTGCTGCAAGGCTTGAGTGGCCTGCAAATCGAGAGGGTGCCGAAAATGCTGGGACTTAAGGCCGAGTAAAGAAATCTTAGAAGAAGTCATGGGCGATCGCCAGCGGCTACAAACATTCACTAGACTTCATTGTAACGAGCTGCCCCGTTATCTTAGGCGCTGTGCAATATTTAGCAGCTACAAACAACTGCCAGCAGCTGCTTTGCCATCCCCGTGACGTTGAAGCACCCAGAGGGTCAGCCCCCCAACCCTCCAGGCAGGAGACGAAACGCCTCCTAGAAAGTTGACCGTTCCCCATTACATTTGTTCCTTGGCAGCCCACAGCACCACTGGAATACCACGGAAAATTACTGCCGTGAGATGTTGAAACTGAATCCACTGCCGATTTAAGCTCTCCAACCAGACAGATCCCAAATTACAAAAGCCTGCTATCTTATAAAAAGTAGTTTTCTTGACTTAAAACCTTTTTATATTAAGTTCATGAGCCTAGACGAAGTAGATTACAAGGTGTTGCAGCATCTAATGCGGCAAGGGCGGATGACCTGGTCTGATCTAGCCACTATTTTGCAACTCTCCGCCCCTGCCACAGCCGATCGGGTGCGGCGCTTAGAAGAACGGGGAGTAATTACAGCCTATGCGGCTCTGGTCGATGCCGAGTTGGCAGGTTGCAACCTCACCGCCTTCATTGCCGTCACGCTAGAGCGTCCCGAGCATCGGGCGGCTTTTTTGGAGCGGGTGCAGCAGTTGGCCGAAGTGCAAGAGTGTCATCACATGACGGGAGATGACGACTACTGGTTAAAAGTTAGATGCCGCCACACCAAAGACTTGGAACGGCTGATCAGCAATGACCTCAAAGCGCTTCCTGGCATTCTCCGCACCCGCACGACGATTGTGCTTTCAACGGTGAAGGAAACGCCGATTTTGCCTATGGGAGCGAGAGCAGGAGAAGGAATGAAGGGTGAAGGAGCTGGACTGTAGGGGCGGTTCGCGAACCGCCTTTGCAAGATTCGGTTGCGGTGCTGTCCTGTGAGAGATGACTTGTAAGTGACAACTATTTGAATAAAAAAAGGTGCGTATGGATATTGGGCTGTTTGGTCGGGGGCTATTGGTCGGGTTTTCGATCGCCGCTCCAGTAGGGCCGATTGGGGTGTTGTGTATTCGGCGGACGTTGACGTTGGGGTTGCTAGCAGGGTTGCTGTCGGGGCTGGGTGCGGCAACAGCTGATGCGGTCTATGGCGCGATCGCGGCCTATGGGTTAACGGCGATTTCTGGTATTGTAGTGGGTCAGTCGTTTTGGTTTCGGTTAGTCGGTGGGATTTTTCTGATCTACTTAGGGGTGCAGACGTTTTTAGCAAAACCAGCGACAAAACCAGCCGAACTAGTGGGTTTAGCCAATGCTCAGGGGCTGGCGGGTGTCTACTTTTCAACAGTCGTATTAACGATCACGAATCCGGCGACGATTATGTCGTTTGCAGCCGTATTTGCTGGGTTGGGGTTGGCCAGCACGGGGGCGTCTTCGCCAGCCGCTCGCCTAGCCGCGATCACGCTAGTGCTGGGGGTGTTTGTGGGTTCTGCTCTATGGTGGTTGCTGCTGAGCAGTGTCGTTAGTGTATTGCGATCTGCGTTCAAGCTGACTCTGCTGCAATGGCTGAATCGGGTTTCGGGAGCCGTGCTTATAATATTTGGCGTCTTCGCTCTAATTTCTTTAGGGCATGGCTAACGGAGGGTATGACCAAACTCGGACGCTACGATATGACGCTGACGCGATCGCCTGCACGCACCCTATTATTGGCGCTAATCGGGCTACTGATAGTTGGCGTTGCGGTGCTGTTGCCGATTAGGGGGTGGGCAATGTCGGGTACGTTGACGCCGGTGGTGCAG
>CASBQJ010000330.1 GCA_949127705.1 Synechococcales cyanobacterium PMM_0085 | reverse complement strand
CCCGATAGCTGGTGCGGGTAGCGATCGAGCATCGCTTCCGGGTCGGGCAGTTTGACTTCGTTAAACAGGGCAATGGCGCGATCGCGAGCCGCCTTACCCGACAGGTCGGTGTGCAATAGCAGGGCTTCGATTACCTGATGGCCGCAGGTCAGCACCGGGTTGAGCGACGACATTGGCTCCTGGAAAATCATCGAAATCATGCCGCCGCGATATTGACGGCGATCGCCCGGTGCCAGTTGGAGCAAATCAACTACCTGCCCGTCGGGGCGGTGAAACAAGACTTCGCCCTCCACCCGTGCCGTTGGAGCTAGCAGCCCCATAATCGCCAGCGACGTCACCGACTTACCCGAACCCGACTCACCCACCACGCACACCGTTTCTCCGGCTTCTACCGTAAACGATGCCCCTTGCACCGCCCGCACCACTGATTCTTCGCTACTAAACTCAACAGATAGATGGCGGATTTGCAGAATGGGGTCAGTCATAGCGGCGGTGTATTTTCCTGGGTCTAACTAAAGATACAGATTATTGCTTTTACTTCTAAAGATACAGACACTACAGTCTCTCTGTCGTACTATTTGTGTCTATTTGAAAAAGCGCAACGTTTAAAGTTTAAGGAAAAGATACTTATGATTCGGCGCTTAACGCGATGGCACGCCACACTGATAGCTGTTTTTACCTGTCTGACGCTAGTGCTCACTAACTGCGCCACGCAGACGACCCCGAGTTCTACTTCCCCCAGCCCGTCTGCGGCCAGCACAGCGGCACTGGTGTTTGGGCTAGGCGGTCAACCCGCTAACCTAGAACCGGGCAACATCACCGATAACAACTCAATTTATCTGCATTACCAAATTTACGATCATCTGCTGAATTTTAAGGCAGGCACCACCGATCCAGAGCCAGCGCTGGCCACCGAATGGTCTTCCCCCGATGGCAAAACCTGGACATTTAAGCTGCGCGACGATGTGAAATTCCAGGACGGCACGCCGTTTAATGCCGAAGCCGTTAAATTTAATGTCGAGCGCTGGTGGGATCCGGCGGCACCGACAGGCTTTCGGGATGCGGGTCGGGGCTATGAAATTTGGCCAGGACTATTTGGCGACTTTAAGGGCAAAGAAGGCTCGTTGCTGCAAGCCGTGAACGCCAAAGATGCCACCACGATTGAGTTTGTGCTGGCTCAGCCGTTTGCCGCCTTCCCGATCGCCATTGGCTCTGGGTACTTTGGCATGGCCAGCCCCGATGCGATCAAAAAAGCAGGGCCTAGCTATGGCATTCCAGGCTCCCCCGCCGTTGGCACTGGCCCCTATACGCTAGAAGACTGGCGCTCGGATGATCGAATTGTGCTCAAGGCAAACCCTGACTATTGGGGTGAGAAAGCAAAATCAGAGCAGGTGGTGGTGCGGTTTATTAAAGACCCATCGGCGCGGTTGGCAGAACTGCGGGCAGGTACAATCGACTTTACGGTCGAACTGGCTCCTGATCAGCTAACGGAAATTAAAGCCGATCCGAGTTTGACGTCTTTATTCCGCGAATCGTTCAACGTGGGCTACTTTGCCCTCAACACCAGCTATGAGCCACTGGCCAAGCTAGACGTGCGCAAGGCGATCGCCATGGCGATCAACCGCGAAGAAATCGTCAAAGCCTTTTGGGGTGACACGGCGGTGGTCGCGAAGCACTTCGTCCCCGATTCGATGAGCCAGTTTGCCGACCAAAGCTTTACGGGCTATGCCTACAACCCCGACGAAGCCAAGAAACTGCTAGCCAGCGCTGGCTATGACAAAGGCTTCCCGCTAGAGCTGTGGTATATGCCCGTCTCGCGTCCCTACTTTCCCACGCCCAAACCCATTGCCGAGGCGATCGCAGCCGACCTGAGTGCAATCGGCATTCAAGTCACCTTCAAGACCAAAGACTGGGCGACCTACATCGAAGACAGCAAAAAGCCACCCGGATACCAGTCGTTCATGCTGGGTTGGACGGGCGACTACGGCGACCCCGACAACTTCTACTACTACCACTTCGGCAAAGGCGGCACCACCGACCTTGGCAATTGGAAAGACCAAAACGTGTTTGACCTGCTCGACAAAGCCCGTGCCGTCAGCGACCCCACCGAGCGCGCTAAGCTCTACGGCGAAATGGACAAAATCACCGCAGAAGGTGCGCTGCGAATTCCGATTGTGCACTCCAAACCGCTCGTGGCTCATCGCAGCAATATCTCAGGTTGGGTGCCGAGTCCTCTCGGTTCCGAGAAGTTCAACACCATCTCTAAGACCTAAAAAATGAGTCAGTTTTAAGTTCCAAGTTTTGAGTTTTGAGTTGCCCGTCTAGCTCAAAACTCAAAACCCAAAACCCAAAACCCAAACTCATTCAACTCCGATCCCTCATTTATCCCCAACCCCATGCTGCAATATATTGCCAAACGATTGCTGGGGCTGGTGCCCGTCATATTTGGCATCACCCTGTTGGTCTTTGCCTTTCTGCATCTGATTCCGGGCGATCCGGTGACCGCCATGGTAGGCGAACGTTCCACCCCCGAACAAATTGAGATATTGCGGAAACAGATGGGGTTAGATCAGCCCTTGCCGCTGCAATACCTGTTTTTTCTCATCGGCCTGCTCCGTCTAGATTTTGGCACCAGCATTGTCACCAACGTCCCGGTAATTGTCGAAATTGGCCAGCGTTGGCCTGCTAGCTTTGAACTGTCGGTCGCGGCGATGCTATTTGCCGTGCTGGTGGGCATTCCGGCGGGCATTTTGGCTGCTGTCAAAAAAGATAGCTGGTTGGATAATGTGGCCATGATTGGCTCGCTGGTGGGCGTGTCGATGCCCGTGTACTGGTTGGGCCTGTTGCTGATTTACCTGTTTGCTGTGTACTTAGGTTGGCTGCCCCCCAGCGGTCGATTAGGTGTCAGCCAAGGGTTTGAGTTTCAAGCGATTACGGGGTTTTATATTTTAGATGCGATCCTGCAAGGCAATGTTTTGGTCTTAAAAGACGTGCTGGCGCATTTGGTGTTGCCGGCGATCGCCCTTGGCACCATTCCGCTGGCGATCGTGGCTCGCCTCACCCGCAGCGCCATGCTCGAAGTGCTGTCTCAAGACTACATCCGCACCGCCCGCGCCAAAGGCGTCTTAGAGAAATGGGTGATCTTCAAGCACGCGCTCAAAAACGCATTGCTGCCCGTCATTACCATCATCGGACTGCAATTTGGGGCACTGCTGAGCGGTGCGATTCTAACCGAAACCATCTTCTCCTGGCCGGGACTTGGCTCTTGGATCTACAGCGCCATTCTGGCTCGCGACTACCCCGTCGTCCAAGGTGGCGTGGTCTTCATCTCCATTACCTTCGTATTAATCAACCTACTCGTCGATTTATCCTACGCCCTGTTCGATCCACGCATTCAATATCGGTAGCGATCCACCCCCCCAGTTTAAAGTTTCCCAATGGACACCCTCTCTCCCGCCGTCATTCAAACGTCTAGCGATCCGCTTCAGCGAATTTATCGACAATTTCGGCGCTCCACGTCTGGCAAAATTGGGCTGGTGTTGACTCTGGGATTAGTCGTACTGGCGTTGCTGGCACCGCTGCTGCGACCGTTTGATGCCGCGACAGCCCGGAACTTTGCCGCTCGGCTGAAGGCTCCCAGCCTGGAGTTTTTGATGGGGACTGACGGGCTGGGGCGAGATCTGTTGACCCTGGTTTGGTATGGCCTGCGGATTTCGCTGTTGGTTAGCCTGATTGCGGTGGGAATTGGGCTGCTGATTGGGACGCTGCTGGGACTGGTGGCGGGCTATTTTCGCGGGCGACTGGATACGGTGATTGGCTGGTTTACCGATATTTTGCTGGCGTTTCCGTCTGTGCTGTTGGCGATCGCCGTAGCCACTGTTTTTGGCTCCAGCCTCCGCAGCGTCATGTTTGCCGTCGGCATTATTCAGATTCCGACCTTCATTCGGCTGACGCGCAGTATGGTGCTGTCATTGCGAGAACGAGAGTTTGTCCAGACGGCGCGGGCGTTTGGAGCCGGGTCAGGGCGGATCATTTTTCGGCATATTTTGCCATCCAGCCTAGCACCGCTGATTGTGCAGGCCACCCTGTCATTGGGTACGGCCACCCTAGAAGCCGCCGGGTTGGGCTTTTTGGGACTAGGGGCACAGCCGCCCACTCCAGAACTGGGCACCATGCTGTCCGATTCGTTTCGCAATGGCTATTCAATGTCATCTCCCTGGACGATTATTTTTCCAGGGCTGATGATTACGCTAATTGTGCTGGCGTTTAACCTATTGGGCGATGGGCTGCGAGATGCGTTAGATCCAAGGTCAAATCCTTAACGGTAAATCCTTAACGGTCAAGCCCTTAGCCGTTTACAACAGACAAATCAATAGCAAAAATCCTAAGATACTAGCGGCAGATTCTAAAAATAGAGCAGTTGTATCGGAAGGGATGGGGTTGACAGCGACGGGTTTCATGATGAGCCTCTTGAAGGGGTGAGACGGGGAGTGTAGCGATCTCCGTTTGATGCTATTGACTACAGTGATGGGGTTGTGGTTTCCGCAACGATTGGGAAAGTGTGGATCCTTTTTTGCAGCTTCAGCTATATAAAGCCGATCTAGTTCGCCGATATGGTTCAGAATATACGCAGCCGTTTTGAGATAGTGCTGATATGAAACTGGTGGATCTTCTAGCCGCATTGCCCGATGGGATGCTGCTGCCCAATCATCCTGCTCTAAAGGCAGAGGTGAGTGGGCTAGCAACCAATTCCCATGCCTGTAAGCCAGGAGATTTATTTATTGGCATGCCCGGAACGCGGGTGGATGGCGGTGAGTTTTGGCAACGTGCGATCGCATCTGGGGCGATCGCGGCCATTGTCTCCCAGGCGGCTGCCAGCCGCAAACCCGCTACTACTGACGATTGCCTGCTGGCGGTGGCTGATCTGCCCAGCACCTCGGCACGGCTAGCGGCAGCGTTTTATGGCTATCCGGCTCAAGCCATGAAACTAGTTGGGATTACGGGCACCAACGGCAAAACCACCACCAGCCACCTCGTCGAATTTTTCTTGCAGCAGACCCAACAGCCGGTGGCGCTGCTGGGCACGCTATATACCCGCTGGCAGGGGCATCAAAAGACTGCCGTACACACCACTCCGTTTGCCCTAGAGCTACAGGCGCAGTTGGCCGCAGCCGTCGGGGCGGGCTGTGACTATGCGGTGTTAGAAGTCAGTTCTCATGCGCTGGCACAGGGTCGGGTGCTGGAATGCCCGTTTGAGGTGGCGGTGTTTACCAATCTGACCCAAGACCATCTCGACTACCACACCGACATGGAAGACTACTTCAGCAGCAAGGCGCTGCTGTTTTCCCCAGCCTATCTCCAGGGACGCGCAATTGTGAATCTGGATGACCCCTATGGGCGGCGGTTGGTGGAACGGGTAACTAGCAGCGGCGGCAGCCCGGATCGCTCGATTTGGACGTACAGCACGCAAGATAGCAGTGCCGACCTCTGGACTAGCGATTTGGGCTACCAATCGGATGGGGTGAGCGGGCTGCTGCATACGCCTCAAGGGAACGTGGCCTTTAAGTCACCGCTGGTCGGGCAATTTAACCTGGCAAACGTGCTGGCAGCAGTGGGGGCAGCCCTGCACTTGGGAGTTGATCTGACGGCGATCGCCCACGCTCTACCTCAGTTCACCGGCGTCCCTGGCCGCGTCGAACAGGTGCAGGTGAGTCCAGAACAAGATATCAGCGTTATTGTAGATTATGCCCATACGCCAGATAGTTTAGAAAACTTGCTGAAGGCATCGCGTCCATTTATTCAAGGGCGGATGATTTGTGTGTTTGGCTGCGGGGGCGATCGCGATCGCAGCAAACGACCCAAGATGGGAGCGATCGCTGCCGAACTGGCAGACTGGGCGATCGTCACATCCGACAATCCCCGCACCGAAGACCCCGAACAGATCCTGCACGATGTCGTAGCGGGGATTCCGGTCGGGGCAAACTCAACAGTAATGGGCGATCGCGCGGCGGCAATTCGCACTGCCGTGCTACAAGCTCAATCAGGGGACGGGGTGCTGATTGCGGGAAAGGGGCATGAAGATTACCAAATCCTTGGCACAGAGAAGGTGCATTTTGATGACCGCGAGCAAGCCCGAGCGGCATTAGAAGAGCGGTTTGGACGTAGAGGGTAAGTCTGGGGTTAGACATTGGGTTTTATGGACCTTTTGTGCCAAGCACCAGCGTCTGGGTTCATTCGTTGGGCAACTCACTGAGACTCTAGTTGTTTTTCTGGATTTTCCGCTTGGATTAACCGTATGAAACCGTTACGCCCCCACCATGTGTCGCTGTACGAATTAGCCTTGGGTGATGCCCAGGCACCGTCACTATTGCAGGTTAGTCCCACCACCTTTAAGTCGATGCTGGGGTCATTTTTGGATCTGTTAATTGATCGGCAAATCCCGGCGACTCTGTGGCTGAAGCTGCCTCAAGGCGAGGTGTGGACAGCCGAAATAGAGCGGTATCGAGCGGCGGCAACGGCATCCTATACGCTTTACCTGTTGGGGAGCACTGTGTCCTCGGTGGCCGATGAGGCGGTGATTGCTGAAGTCGAGATGCCTGAAGTCGAGATGGCTGAAGTCGAGATGGCTGAGCGTGCCGTTGTCGAAATGGCTGAGCTACCAATTGCCATCGATTCTAAAACAATCAGGCTGCCCTTGAGCGCAGATACGCCGCTGCGCCGAGAATATTTGCTGCAAATTGTCTCGCCAGACTTTTGCGGCCTGCTAGTTGCCCATCGGCCTCGACCCGTGCGACAACAGGCAGGCTTAACGCCCCAATCCGGATCACCTCCAGGCAGCAATCTCAACGCCAAGGGAAGCCAGCCAGAGGCCAGAAAAGCTGAAGCCAGAAAAGCCGAGGCCAGCGCAGAGGATGATCTAGAACGTCGTCATCCCCTCAATGCGCTGTGCTCGTTTGATTTACAGGCAATGCAGCGGGTGCTAACCGGAATTAGTGGAGCCATCTTGGGTGAACCATCAGAATCCTCATTCAATCCCGCCTACACGACTCTCAAGGGTCTCATTAATCAGTGGTATGTGCTGGTATCTGAATGCGCCGGGTCACCCCTTAAGCCCGACATCTTGAGCTACTTATTTACAAAACAAGTCCAAACCCAGGAAGAGATTTGGCATAGTACGGCTCTGCATCGGCGGCAAGCTGAAGTCGCAACACTGCTGCAAATGGAGAATGAAGAATTTCAAAATGCAATCCGGTTGAAGGATGAATTTTTGACCACCGTAGGACAAGAATTGCGATCGCCCCTAGCCACCATGAAAACTGCCTTGAGTTTACTCAACTCACCCAGTCTAAAACCGGCTCAACGTCAGCGCTATTTAGATATGTTGACCCATGAGTGCGATCGCCAAAGTTCTTTAATTACCAGCGTTTTAGACCTGCTGCAACTCGAAAAAGTAGACGACCGCATCCCGGCTCAACCGCTGCGATTACAAAGTGTTGTCCCTGGGATTGTCAGCACCTATCAACCGTTGGCTCAAGAAAAAGGCATTGTGATGGCCTACCTCATTCCCGACGAACTTGTAGCCGTTGCCTGCACCGCGTCGTGGCTGCGGCAAATTATGATCAATTTGCTGCATAACGGCATTAAGTTTACCCACTCAGGTGGCCGCGTCTGGATTACCGCCAAACCGCAAGGAGACTACGTTCAAGTAGACGTCCGCGATACCGGAGTTGGCATCCCCCAATCAGATATTCCCAAAGTTTTCGACCGGTTCTACCGGATTCGACCCGGCACAAACGACGTCAGCGGTTCGGGGCTAGGGTTATCCATTGTGCAGCAATTGCTGCTGCGGTGCGGCGGTTCTATTTCGGTTAAAAGTAGGCTAGGCGAAGGATCTACGTTTAGCGTCCTGCTGCCCATCTTTCGCTAGGCCCTTACTTGCGTATGATTAATCAATAGAGACGCAGATTCCGTCAGACGCAGAGTGGCTAGGATAGTATGACCGTGATTTGGGAATTAGATTTTTACTCGCGTCCAGTGATGGACGAGAAAAACAAAAAGCTGTGGGAAGTGCTGATTTGTGAAAGCCCGCTAGACGTAAATCGACCGATCGATTCCCTATTTCGCTATACGCAATTTTGCGCCAACACAGACGTGAACTCAGTGCGGCTGCGGCAGGCGATTGAAACGGCGATCGCCCAAGCTCCGCAGCCCCCGGACAAAATCCGCTTCTTTCGGCGGCAGATGGCCAACATGATCATCAAAGCGGGCGCAGACGCTGGCATTCCCGTCTATGCTAGCCGTCGCACCCTAGCGTTGAATCAGTGGATGCAGCAGCGGAGTGCCGAGGTCTATCCTGCCATGCCCAACTATCAAGCCAGCAGCAATCCGTCTGTGCTGATGCCCGCCTCCATTCCGATGCCGCTCCCCGACGCCCTGATTGGCCAGCAATGGGCGTTTGTTAATCTACCTGCCAGCGCCTTTGTAGACCTACCCGACTGGGCGATCGACTTTGGCGAAGTGTTCCCCCTCAGCATTGCCGACATTAGCCCCGACACCCCCATCCCTGGGCTAATTATTTTTTCACCTCGCGCCCTCCCTCTCGCCGCCTGGATGTCGGGCTTAGAGCTAGCCTACCTAAAATATGTTGACGGATCCACACCGCCCCAACTGCTGCTAGAAACGGGAGCAGGCGAAGCCTGGATTTTGGCCAACCTTCCCACCCCAGCCCTGCAAGCCGAAGCCGCTGCCTTTGAACTCGCCAAGCAGCAAGCCCACCAAATCCACTTCGTCGCCGTTCAAAGCGACCCCCAATCCGAAGAATTCAAAGGATTCTGGCTATTGCAAGAACTAAACCTAGCGTGATGTCCCCCAATCCCAGAAGATAGGTGAGGGCAGACGCGATTAGTCGTAGAGACGCGATTAATCGCGTCTCTACAGCAGGTTACATCCTTCATCCTTCATCCCTCATTCCCATGCCTCTTAACCTTCCCCCCCCAAACTCCTTGGCAGAAAGCCTGCTAGATTTGGCGCTACGCTCAGGGGCGGAGGCCGTAGAAGTGTTTGAGTCGCACTCCCTATCGCGCCCGGTATTCTTTGAAGCCAATCGACTCAAGCAACTCGAAATGTCGCAGGCCGAAGGTATTGCCCTGCGGCTATGGCGCGAGGGTCGTCCAGGTTTGGCAGTTGCCTATGGCCCTGTCGAACCTTCAACTTTGGTGGAAAAGGCGATCGCCCTCAGCCAGCTCAACGAGCCAGAAATCATTGAACTGTCGGCTCCCACCTCAGCGGTCTATCCCGACTTGGGCACAGCGGTACCTGTGGCACAGCTCAGAGCCTGGGGTGAAGAGGCGATCGCCCTAGTGCGCGAGCACTATCCTGAAAGCCTCTGCACTGCCGACTGGGAATGTGACATCGAAAGCACTCGGTTAATTAACTCACACGGGTTAGACTGCGGCTATACCGACACCACCTTAAGCTGCTACATGGCGGCAGAATGGATTCGCGGCGACGATTTTCTCAGCGTCGAAGACGGCCAAACCGAACGGGGTAGCCTGGACCCAGTGGTGTTGGCACAACAGCTATTGCAGCGCCTAGAGTGGGCAAAAAACAACGTCGCCCCACCCGTTGGCAAAGTGCCAATTTTGTTTACATCCAAAGCCGCCGATATGCTGTGGGGCACGGTGCAAGCGGCCATGAACGGCAAGCAAGTGATTGAACGCGCCTCACCCTGGAGCGATCGCCTCGGGGAACCGGTGATCGATTCGCGGTTGACCCTAGCCCAAAAGCCAGACGTGGGACCCTTTAGCTGCCCGTTTGATGACGAAGGCACCCCCACCCAGCCGATCACGTTGATTAAAGCCGGGGCACTGCAATTGTTTTATGCCGATCGAAAAATTGGGCGATCGCTGGGCAGTGGCACCACCGGCAACGGCTTCCGCCCTGGGCTGGGCAGCTACCCCACTCCCGGCATGTTTAACCTGCTGATTGAACCAGAGTTCAAATCCCTATCCGACTTAATTGCATCCCTCGATCATGGGCTAATTGTCGATCAAATGCTGGGCGACGGCGCTGGCATTTCGGGCGATTTTTCGGTCAATGTAGACCTGGGTTACCGCGTCCGCAACGGGGAAGTGGTAGGCCGCGTCAAAGATACCATGCTGGCCGGCAATGTCTACACTGCCCTCAAGCACCTGATTGATCTGGGTGGCGATGCACAGTGGAATGGCTCGTGCTACACGCCGTCTTTGAT
>CASBQJ010000329.1 GCA_949127705.1 Synechococcales cyanobacterium PMM_0085 | reverse complement strand
TATCACAGCTAATGCTGACGTGATAGCCTTCTGCATCAAGCTCCATGGCAATAAAACGAGGCAGGCTAATTTGATCATCAATGACTAAGATATGAGGGGGCATGGCGGTAAAAGGTAGGACATGATTTTAATATGCTCTAAATACCTTTGGTAAAGATGAGGAATAGCTTAAGCTTTGTTAAGTTATTGGTTTTCTATGGGGATAAAGATTTCTTAACTTATTTTAATCATTGTCTAAGCATTTTTCATCCAACTTTTAGGAATATATTGCATAGTGAATAAATGCTAAATCGATGACCTGCTAGAACAATATTTTTGGATGCCAAGTCGGATGCCAAAATTGCAGCTCGGCGTTACAGATTTTCTGAAATAGCATCAATTAACAAGTGAAGCGCGATCGCTATTCTTTTCTAAAGCTATGAATTTTGCAGAGATTGATCAATTGCCCAGTCCGTTACAGGCAGTCGCTACACGCCAAACCTTATCAGTTGGGGATGTTCTATTCCACCGCCACGAAGAATCGCGAGCGATTTATGCAATAAAATCGGGACAGGTTCGGCTATTGCACTACACCGAAAGCGGTCAATCAATTAGCCATTATGCGGTCTATGCAGGTGAGATATGTGCAGAGATTGCCCTATTTTTAGATGCCTATACTTGTAGTGCTGTTGTCGAAGAACCTACGCAAGTTTTGGCTTTTCCTAAGCAGGATTTTTTAAATGCACTTCAGAAAAATCCTGATTTTTCGATCGCATTCATGACGCAATTGTCATACCGTTTACACACCACAAAAGTAATGGTTGAGCTACGCAGCATTCGCTCTGCCCAAGAGCGAGTTCTACACTATTTACGGCTAATCATGCCCCCGGAGCAAAACACTGTTGTCCTAGAACAGCCACTCAAAAATATCGCCTCTGATCTGGGCATTAGCCCTGAGGTTTTATCTCGGACACTGACGCAGCTTGCAAGTGATGGGGCGATCGCCCGCCAGCACCGTAAAATTACTTTGCTTGAATCATCGGCAGGATGGTGATGATTCAAGCCTTGGGATTGAACGTCTTGTCGTTACTTGGCATTAAAAAATATAAAGAATCTGCCAAACTTGATTTGAATCAAAGACAGCGAGGGAGGCAGCTAGCGTAGGCTAGTTAGAGAATTTGTTGAACCCCTTCTAACCCTGCCTGCAAGAGCATGACCGACTGGCAACACATTCAACGGATGCCCCAATGGCAACTGGCTTTAAGCTCTTTGAGCACATTAAGCTATCGCGCTCATAATCTCAGTGGCTATTTGCATGAAATTACTTGTGCAGTGAGTCAATTGCTCAAGTCAGATTGGTCGATTGTGACAATCCATGAAGCATCCACCGGGAAAGTAATTGCCAGCAGCTTAGACATGGGTGATAGTGAAACTGAGTTTTTGGTTCATGAAAGTGTTTCCAATATTGTGGTTCAAAGTGGAAAACCCTTTTGGATTCAAGATGTGAATCACCATCCAGACGTGGCAAATCAGATGGCTGGCTATGTCTGCTATTTGGGGGTACCGCTGCGGGTTTTGCAGGGAAATGTCATCGGCACTATTTGCTCTTTTAGTACGAAGCCGCAGCACTATGATGCGGAGACTATTGCCACAGTGGAACTGTTTGCAGAACGGGCAGCTACGGCGATCGATAATTATCGACTGTATCAACAGCAGCAGCAATTTAATGATTTGCTGGAAACGGAGGTGACTAAACGAACTATAGAGTTACGCGAGGCTCAGGCAAAACTAATTGAGCATGAGCGACTTGCTGCAATTGGAGAGTTTGCGGCAATGATTGTCCATGAGATTCGCAATCCGTTAACTACTGTGCAAATGGGTTTGCACTATTTCACAAAGCTCAACCTGCCCCAAGCGGCTCAAGTACGGCTAGCTTTGGCAATGGATGAAGCTAAGCGGTTAGCGCATCTTTTGCAGGAAATTTTGTCTTATGCCAAACCTCAAATTTTGCAACTGGTTGAAACTGATATTGATGGATTCATTCAACCGTTACTAGTGACGCTGCGAGCGATGCCCGAAGCGCAGGGGCGGATCATTGAATACATCCCGCCAACTTCATCAATGCAGATTTTGGGCGATCCAGACAAGTTAAGACAGGTGTTTATTAATCTAATTCGCAATGCCTGTGAAGCGGTTGAACCTACCGAAACGGTTCGATGGTCGGTAGTAGAAAGTCCGGCAGCATATGTTTGCATTTCTGTTCACAATGGCGGCGCACCCATTCCCACCGATGTTTTACCTCAATTAACCCAACCTTTTTATTCCACCAAGGCAGCAGGAACCGGGCTGGGTTTAGCGATCGTAAAGCGAATTGTCGAAACGCATAACGGTGAGCTGCTAATTGAGTCTTCTGAACTGAAGGGGACAACTTTTAGCGTGAAATTACCGCTTAAACACTCACTGGCCGATTGATATAGCCAGTCGGCAACGCCCTTGTAGCTCAGCTTTGTGCTCTCATTCTTCTTTTCAAGATAAATTCGGCGATCGCCAAATCCATTGGCGTGGTCACCTTCAAGTTGGTTTCTTCGCCATCTACGATATGGACAGGCAGATTGCAGTGTTCAAATAGCGCGGCATCATCGGTTACGTCCCAGCCGTTGCTGATCCCTGCGGCATGACACTTTTTTAGCGTCTCTACCTCAAACCCTTGAGGCGTTTGAGCTGCCCAGAGCTGGCTACGGTCGGGCGTAGATTGCACGAGCTGAGTGGTGGATGAGACGACTTTGATCGTGTCTTTGACCGGAACGGCAGCAATCAGCCCCGGATGGGTGAGGACACTCTGGGCGCAGCGGTTGAACAAATCTGGCGTGGCCAAACAGCGCGCCCCGTCGTGAATCAGCACCTGTTCGGCCACGGCGGGTAGTCCTTGTAACCCTCGGTAGACAGACTCTTGGCGGGTGCTGCCGCCTTCAATAAACCGTACCCGACGGCTGAGGTTGAGGCTGTTGACCACATCTCGGAAGTCTTGCCACTCGTGCGGCTGGGCAATGATGCCAATCCAGTGGATGGTTTCTGCTGCCTTGGCCGCTTGCAGTGTCCAGGTAATCAGCGGCTTGCCGAGCACAGGCATCAATAGTTTATTGCGATCGCCCCCCATCCGTTTGCCTGAGCCTGCCGCCGGAATTAACAAATACACGGTATCCCTCGCTAATCGCCATTTATCCTACTCGGGCCTACTCGGGGGTGCAGCAGCCCGTCAACAGCCCCTCATCTAGCTCTAACGTGTCTGCCATCCGTTTGCCGTCATGGTAAGCCGCCAGCAGCACTTCGCTGGTTTTACCCCAGGCAATGGTACCCGTGCGGTCGAGGGCGATCGCGCCAAAATCGCGACGGTTTTGCTCAGCTTCGAGAAATGAGCGTTGTAGTGCCTCTAGCAGCGATAGGCCATCGGTTACACGCACCACAATCCGCGCCGCCAAACATTCTTCTAAAATGTCTTCGCCAATGCCCGTACAGCTAACAGCCGCATGGTGCGTTGCATAGTTCCCGGCTGGCGTAGCCGAATCACTCACCCGACCAATCCGCTCAAACCCTTTGCCGCCTGTAGAGGTTCCGACCGCTAGCCGACCCTCACTATCGAGCGCCACCACGCCAATAGTGCCCCGTCCCGCTTCGGACACGAGCTCTTTCTCGGCCACCACGCCCGCCATCTCATGGGAAAAGTTGCCCGCGCGTTCTTGAATCCATTCTTGTAGGCGGATTTCGGTGAGCGGATCGTGTAGCGGCAGCTTCAGTTCTCGCAGCAATTCCGCCGCACCGTGGTCTGAGAGAATGCGATCGCTAGCATCTTGCAGAAACAGCGCTAGGTCAATTGGGTTTTTCACCCGCGACACATTAATCACACCGCTAAATCGCTGAGCCGACCCATTCATCAGCGACGCGCTCATGCGAATTTGCCCGTCCGATTGCAGTACAGAGCCAGTGCCCGCATTAAACCGGGGATCATCTTCCATTAGCTGGCAACCGCGCACCACCGCCGATTGAGCACTGGCACCCGCCAACAGCAGCCCATACACTTCTTCTACCACGCGAAACAGCGACAGCCGCACTGAATCGATACCTCCCTTCCCTCGCAGAGAGCTGCCGGCTCCCCCGTGAATAATCAATTTGGGCTGGACTTGACCCATCAGCATGGTGAACTACCTTTTCTGAAAACTTTCTAGAAACTCAATCAGCAATGCCATAAAAAATAACCCGTTAGCGCGATCAGCCGTGCGCTACGGCGAAGGGCAATGCGCTATTGTGAAGCGGCATCGGTGCTCTGGGCGCGGCGACGACGGCATCGCTCTGAGCAATACTTCACCTCATCCCAGCAATCTTCCCATTTTTTGCGCCAGCTAAAGGGGCGCTGGCATACCGGACACACTTTGGTGGGCAGATCAAATTTGGAGCGGGAACGTCCCATAGTAATAGTGAAGTGGGCTGTAGTAGTGAACTGGACTGGTGTAATGAACTGGACTGTAGACCTGGATGAACGCAGTAGCGTACTACTTAAATTCTACGGGGCTTAAAATTTATGGGAGCGGGAAAGGCGATCGCATGGGACAAGATCTGAGTCTGGGTTCGAGCCAGAGACTAAGCCAAGTGCGGATTGTGCTGCTAGAACCAGCAGGGCCGTTAAATGTTGGATCGGTGGCGCGGGTGATGAAAAATATGGGGCTGTCTCGGCTGGTGCTAGTCAACCCGCAGTGCGATCCCCTAGGTGAAGACGCGCGGCTAATGGCGGTGCATGCAGCCGATGTGCTAGAAGGCGCACAGCAGGTAGCTACCCTGGCCGATGCCCTCCAGGGCTGCCTGCGGGCTGTGGCCACCACCGGACGCGATCGCGCCTTGCCCAACACAGCTCTAGAATCCCCTAGATCCTGTCTCCCTTGGCTTTTAGCCTCTACCAGTACATCTACCAGCACCGATTCTCCGCCACCCGCCGCCCTAATCTTTGGCCGTGAAGATCGAGGTCTAAATAATGAAGAACTCAACTACGCCCAGCGGTTCCTGCGGATTCCGTCTCATCCCGACTACCCATCGCTCAACCTCGCACAGGCCGCTGCTGTTTGCTGTTATGAACTATACGAAGCGGCACAGCAAGCCGGGGCGATCGCGGCAAAAACAGCAGGGGTAGACGAGCCGGGACAATTGTCTCTGCTGCCTTTTGGGTCCACCTCATCGTCAACGTCATCAATGATTTCAGTATTTGAACCGCCTGCCACACTCGATCGGGTAGAAGGCTACTATCAACAGCTAGAGGCGATGCTATTGCAGATTGGCTACCTATATCCCCATACCGCCAGCAGCCGGATGGAAAAATTTCGGCGGTTATTTAACCGAGCCTACCTCACCGAGCCAGAAGTAGCCATGTTGAGAGGAATATTGACTCAAATGAAATGGGCGTTGCAGCAAGCTCAGCTCAACAATGCCGATAGCCATCCTCGCTGATGGCAGCATCCCTGCTTCGCTCCTGATGATCTGTAACCGGTGGAGGGCAGCTATATTAGTAAGCTTAGTGGGTGCATCAACGAGTAAAATTATGCGGCCTGTTGTAAATCATGCCGCGTGTGCCGATCCTAAAATTTTTCACCAAATATTATAGGACTGCTATATCCTTGAGCGGTGCCCTTGAATGGTGCCACTGAACGCTGCAAGTTAATTCGTAGCGGCTTTGATACGTTCCTTGATTTTGGTTGCTTCAACTGTGGTGGAGGTATGCCCCCATGCAGGGCTTTGGTAAATCTTCTCGCTCATCGCGCCGCCGTCCCAATCGCCGCTCTTCGCAGGGGCCATCTCAACCGCCGATTCCACTTCAGCGACCGAACCAGATCGTGAATCCAAACCTAGATAGCCGTGCCTATGGGCCAGCAAAATTGCCACCCGCGTCTAACGGTAGGGCGTCCAATGGTAAAGCAGCCCAGCGCCAGTCGCCGCGAGCGTCGTATTCAGACAGTAGCCGCTTGAATTTGCGCAACGTGCTCACGAATCCTGCGCAGAACGGGAAGTCGGCTGCCTCCCGCCGCGATGAGGCAGGGCGATCGCTGAGCGTGCGGGGGTCAAACCGACCGAATGCCTCCCTGCCGCTCACCGCAGACTTCAACGGGCAAGGGCGATCTGACCGACAGCAACCGCCCACAGCTATGCAGCCAAAACGAACCCGGCGATCGCGGCGTCCGGCCAAACCGCCTTCGGCCATGCTGTATCTGACCCGGCTGCTAATTTTAGGCGTAGGAATTGGGGCGATCGCCGGAACGTTTCTGTCGGTCTGGAATCCGACGGGGCGCACCCAGAGCGCCCAAGCCACCTCTGCTGCTGCGGAAAGACCCCAAGCCCATACAGCCAGAACCTTTCGCCGCGACGGCATGCCCGGTACCGTCTCCCCTGTGCCGGTTGCCACCCGGTTAGGGCAACCCATTGCGCCGCTTGCTGCGTCCATCCAAAGCCTGATTGCCCAAAACCCTGAATTAACCGTCGGTGTGTTTGTCGGCGATTTAGACACAGGCAACTACGTTGATCTCAACGGGGCTACTATCTTCCCAGCCGCTAGCACCATCAAAGCGCCCGTCCTAGTGGCATTTCTCCAGGACGTAGACGCTGGCAAAATTCGCCTTGATGAGCAGCTGACGATGCAACCCGGCGATGTCACAGAGGGGTCAGGTGAACTGCAATATCAAGAGCCGGGGATCCAAGTTAATGCCTTAGAAACGGCATTCAAGATGATCACCATCAGCGACAATACAGCCACGAATATGGTGATGGCGAAAGTCGGCGGGTTGCCGCTGCTCAACCAGCGGTTTCGGGCTTGGGGACTCAACCATACAGTGCTGAATAACCTACTGGCAGATATTGCAGGCACCAATACAACCAGCGCCAAAGACCTGTCGATGCTGATGATGGCGGTGACTCAGGGAGATTTTCTATCGCTGCGATCGCGCGATCGCTTCTTAGAAATCATGCGGGGCACCGTCAACGATAATCTGCTCCCGGCGGGGCTAGGCGCAGGTGCCGTCATTGCCCACAAAACCGGTAACCTGGCCACCCTGACTGGCGACACTGGCATTGTCGATATGCCCAACGGCAAGCGCTATGTGATTACGGCGATCGTCAAACGCACCGATGAATCAGATAACGGGCCGGTTTTGATCCAGCAAATTTCGCAAACCGTTTACCAATATTTTGCTCGACCGCGGGCTGCTGCCCCTGCATCCCTAGCACCTGCCGCTCCCACAACGACCCCCACGCCTTAGCAATTGAAGGATGGCAGACCCACCCGAAGAAAATACTTCAGAATTTCTTTATGATTATGTGAGACAAATACCTATATACACTCTTGCACAAACTTTAGTACGATGACGTCATGCTCAAATAAGTATTTATCCTTACTGTCATGATAGCCGACCAATTTCCTTGGCTAACTGCGATCATCCTACTGCCTCTGG
>CASBQJ010000328.1 GCA_949127705.1 Synechococcales cyanobacterium PMM_0085 | reverse complement strand
GATCTGGTGGGTTTTAGTATGGGCGGCATCATCAGCCGCTACTACGTGCAGCGGCTAGGCGGCATCGACCGGGTGCAGCGATTTGTCACCATTTCCTCACCGCATCAGGGTACTTGGACGGCCTACCTGCGCCCTAACACTGGAGCCTGTCAGATGCGGTGGGGCAGCCCCTTTATGACGGCGCTAAATCGTGATGTAAACATGTTGCAAAAACTACATTTCACCTCGATTTGGACACCCCTAGATTTAATGATTGTCCCGGCTGAGAGTTCGCGGTTGCCCGTTGGCAAAGAGGTGGTGGTCAATGTGCCTGCTCACAGTTGGATGTTGACCCACAATCGCAGCTTGCAGGCGGTGTGCAATGCCTTGACCGTTCCGGTTCTACTGCATGCCTAGTTTGAACCTGTCTATTAGCATTATTTTTTTGTAGTTTGTCAATGGTTTTATGCAACCCGGCTTAGATCCGGTTTTTTAGTTTGAGCGTTTCTAGTTTGAAACTCTCAGCAACTTAATGTACTCTGAACGCATGCTCTCGTCCCTTGACTGAATCTGTACACCTGTAGTTTTTTTGAAAAAGCTAACAATGACCAAGACCATCGCAGCAGTTAAGGCGTTTATTGATAGTTACGATACTGTTCCTTTGGCATTTCATGATACCGATCATGCGATTGAAGCCATTTGTTGCAGCATAGAGTTCAGAAGCTTGCTGCTAGTGTTAATTGAAAGCAACGCTTTTTCCGCAGAGTTTGGCCAAGAATTTGCTTTAATTGAGGCGATCGCAGGTTTATCAGCCTGCCGCAAACTGCGAAGTGGATTGAGTCTCTCACTGGGCAGCTTTTTTGGATTGCTGGCCGAACTCACAGCCGCCTTTGACGCAGAGGCTGGAGCCGAGTGGTCTGCCTTTTCAAATCGGCTATGTCAGTCTGATTTGAGCCAGACCAAGCTCTTGGCTAGGCTCTTAACCAGTCGAGATGCCGATTTCTATCAGCAACTAGCAGATCATCTAGTTGAGACTAATCCGCACGCCTTATACCCTACCTCTAGCTATCGCGAAAGCCGTGGACATGTCGTTAGCACGCTGGATGGTCGAAGCATTGAGGCCGTGATGAGCATGAGTACCTTCACCTCAATCAAAGTCCTAGAGAACTCGTTAGACCCCCAGCAGCACCTCCTGAGAGATATGTACATCTCCTTAAAGCGCTGTGTTTGCCTGATCGATCAAAACGTAGAGCACTACTACGGCCAGCAGCTTGAGGATTATTTCCAGCATCACCAGATTCATCTCGAAAAGCTGATCTACCGAGCCATGGAAGTTGATAAAGGCATTCACACAGTGGAACGAATGCTGGGTGACTTTAAGCGGCTTGGCGTGTCCAGAAACGAACCTGTGTTAATTGTGGGTGGCGGTGTATTGAGCGATACGGGCGGTCTTGCCTGTGCCCTGTATCACCGCAATACGCCCTATGTCATGCTGTCTACGTCGATTGTGTCCGGGATTGATGCAGGGCCATCTCCGCGCACCTGCTGCGATGGATTTGGCTACAAAAATCTGTTTGGAGCTTACCATGCGCCGATCCTTTCGATTACCGATCGCGCTTTCTTCAAAACGCTGCATCCCGGATGGTTACGCCACGGAATTGCCGAGATTATTAAAATGGCGGTTGTGAAAAATGCAGCGCTATTTGATGCTCTAGAGCAGGCAGGTTCGCAGCTGATTGATTCTCGCTTTGGTACCGTTCACTGTCAGCCCAACGATGACATTAGCCGCCGCGCCCAGCATATTTTGGGACTGGCGATGCAAAGCTACGTGGAGGCTGAATATGACAACCTCTATGAAACGCATCAATGTCGGCCGCATGCCTATGGTCATACCTGGTCTCCAGGCTTTGAAATTGAGGCTGGATTGCTGCATGGTCATGCCGTTACCATCGGCATGGGGTTTGGAGCCTACTTGAGTTACCAGAACAACTGGATCAGCGCTGAGGAACTTCACCGGATTTTGCGTCTCATTAGCAGCTTTGAGCTCAGCCTTTGGCACGATATTTTACTCAACCAGGAAACGCTCTGGGCTGCGCAGGAAAAAATCGTCCAAAAGCGAGGTGGCAACCTGTCTGCACCCTTACCTAAAGGTGAAATTGGTCGGTGTGGCTATCTCAATGCTCTCACCCGTGAACAGCTCCGCGCGACGGTTTTAGGCTACCAAAAGATCTGCGCAGATTACCCTAGGCAAGGCGTTGGCGTGGAGCCGCTCTGTCAAGATGTGGGACTAGAAGACCCCTCGACCACATTTCATTTGCCAGTCGAGCCGATACCTCACCGAGAGAACGGCGCACCCACGCTGTCAGAAGTATAGAGCAGGCTATTTTAAGGGTATGTCAGCAGGGTATGTCATCAGGATATGTCACTAGTATGTCGCTAGAAGAATTCGACGTTGTCATCCCGCTCTATCAGTTGCGTTGGAACACCAGAGCTGTTTTAGAGGGAATTACCGCCCACTATGCGCCTCGATCGATCCATGTGATTGCACCAGAGCCGCAGGCACAGTCCCTTGAAGCCCTGGCTAACGGGTGGAAAGTCGCTCCAGTTTACGCTCACGCGGAAGAATTTTTCTTTCAAAACAGCGGTCTGACCAAGCAGGCAATCTGCGCGGAGCTTGAGCTAGGAGCATCGCTCTACACCCCTGGCTGGTTTTATCAACAGTTGCTCAAGCTTGGGGCGGCTGACGGGATTGAAGGCTTGAGCGAGTGGTTTATGGTCTGGGACAGCGATCTACTGCCTGTAAAGGCTTGGCCGATTGTCCAGCAGGCGGAGCATGTATTCGCATTGCTGCAGCACAATCAATGGGGCAATGCTGCAATTGTGGCGGCTTGGGCAGAATGGATTCGTTCTGTGTTGGCCGTTGAGCCGTTGACGGATCATGAAGGAACGTTTGTGCCGCACCACATGTGGTTCAAGCAAGCCCATCTCAAATCCTTCAAGCAGCAGATCAATCGCTATTTCCAAACCGATGATTCTTGGCTACTGCTGATGATGCGCTCTGCCAATCAGTTTGGTACATTCAGTGAATATTGGTCCTATGTTTCATGGGTGGCTGCCCATGCGCCCGCTGATCTATCGTTTCATTCCTATGAGCGTTATGGAGCGACGAGCGAACGATTTTTCGATGATGGTACGGGTCTATTTTTTACGGCATTCCAGCGCCATCAAGCGCCGATCTCTGCCGCAATCGACAGCCCTGCGTATGCTGATGTAGAAGCGTTTATTCAAGCTACCTATGGCTCCGATCCAATTCCATCCTCTCTATCGTTTGAAAGCAGTCCGAGACATCTAAAAAAAGGAAATGAAAACAGGCATATTGAAGAATTGCGCTCTCGTTGGCAGATCCTTAGCGCCAAACCTTAGCGTCAGGACTAATTAGGTTTGAGGTTTGAGCTGGGCGATCAGCTCAAACCTCAAACCTCAAAATCAACTCGGATCTCCCACTTGGGTATAGTCCACTTCACCAAAAATGGCGGCGGCATGTCGGTAGAATTTGAATTCTAATAAGTTGTGAAATGGATCGG
>CASBQJ010000327.1 GCA_949127705.1 Synechococcales cyanobacterium PMM_0085 | reverse complement strand
GTTCGTTTTCGGGGTATCGAACCCCTCAACTCACGCGGGATGTCCGTGTATCCCGACGCTCATCCGGGTACAGATAGAGCGCGGGACTTACGGCCTCCCAAACCCACCATTAGTTAAATCACCTGCAAAATTGACGCGCCTGTGAGGACATGGCAGTGCCATGTCCCTAGCCAAGGAATTGCACAACCGGATAAAATTTCCTGAAAAGTTAGGCGCTAGCCGGAGAACTGAGTAAGGTAGTATCAGCCAGCTTATCTATAGGTCTTTCCTATGGCTTTACCTATCGTCAAGCGATATCTCGTAGCCCTTGACCGCCACAAGTGGGCAGGCTTAGCGGGTTTGGCACTGGTTATGGGGTTGTCGGGCGTTGCCGCACTACAGCCTGCCCCCCCGACTAGCTATGCGTCGCGGGGGACATTGAGCTATGTTGCTCCTCCGGTAACGGTTAGCCAAACCAGTACCGCTCTTCAGCAACAGGCGCAGGGTTTAACCGAAGACGCGCTGCTGTCTGACTTTGTGGTCGAAACGGCGGCACAGATTCTCCAATCGCAGCAGATTCAGCTAGATGCTCGGACCCTTCGGCGTCATGCCGGGGTGGAGATTAACCCTAGCGCTGACAAAGGCGATAAGAATAGTCAAGACGAGAATTTGCAGGGATTGCGGGTATTGGTCACCTATCAAGACCCCAATGATAAAATCGCCCAAGCGGCAGTAGCGGCATTGATGCAGGCGATCGTTGAACAAAGTCGCCTGTTTAATACTCAGCAGATCAGCAGAATTATTGAGAATTTAAACCAGCTTTTGCCCAACGTCACTCGGGAGCTGCGGCTAGCGGAGAGTGAGTTAGAGCGCTACATCCGCGTCGAAGGGCCGACCATTCAAGCGGCAGAGGATGGCCAACTGGTTGGAGCGATTACGGGTAGCCAGCAGCAGCAGCGCCAGATTCAGCTGGATTTGGCCACCATCTCCGCTCAAATTCGCAGTTTGGAAACGCGCTTGGGGTTATCTGCCGATCAGGCCTATACGTCTTCTGCACTCAGCGCTGATCCAATCATTGCCGATTTACGGATTAAGCTTTATCAAACTGAGGTGCAAATGCAGATCTATGCGCCAACCCTGCGACCTCGGCACCCGGCTATGCTAGAGCTAAAAAATCAGCAGCAGGCGTATGAAGCGCTGTTGCAGCAGCGAGTCACTGAGGTGATTGGAGGCAACCTGCAAGCGGCTCCGCTGGGCAATGTGAGTGCTATCCGTCAAGGCAGCAGCCTCGACCCAGCTCGGCAAGCCTTGGCCAATACGCTGGTGGGGCTACAAACTCAGCGCGAGACGTTGGAGCAGCAGCTAACAGCACTGGCGGCGGCAGAGCAGCAGTCGCGTCAAGCCTACGGTGCCATCCCTAACAAGCAGTTAGAACAGTCTCGCTTAGAGCAGCAGGTGACCCTAAAACGGAATTTTTACGACCAGATTCAGGCTAAGTTAGCGGATGTCACGCTGGCAGCCGAAGAAACGGTGGGCAGTTTAGTGATTTCGCAGCCCCCGCAGACCGATTTGGCGACTGAGTCTAGCCGCAATAGTCTGGTGATTTTGTTGGTAGGGGGTGTCGTGGGGCTGCTAGTGGGCGGTGGGCTGGTGCTGCTGCTAGATTCACTCGATGCGACGTTCCACACGCTACAAGATTTGCAGGCGGCTCTGCGGCGACAGGAAGTGCCTGTATTGGGGCTATTGCCGTTGCTGCCATCTGAGCCGGCGGTGGAGGGGCTGCCGCTGGTATTGGCAGCCGATTCGCCTGCGGTGGAGCCGTATGAGCGGTTACGGGGCAATTTACGCCGTGCCATTGGCAGCAAGGCCATTAAGGTGGTGGTACTCACTAGCTTGGTGGGCGGTGAGGGTAAGACGGTGTCGGCCTATAATTTGGCGATCGCCTCTGCTCGGGCGGGCAAACGCACCTTGCTGATTGAAGCAGATTTGCGATCGCCCTCTCAGGCCAAAGCCTTGCAAGTAGAGCCTGCTGGAGATAGTCTGCAAGAACCGCTGCGTTACTATGGCAAGGCCGAATTTAGCCTGGTGCCCACGATCGAGAATTTATATGTGTTGCCTAGCCCTGGGCCACAGCGGCAGGCTGCCGCTATCTTAGAATCCAGCGAAATGAAGCGCATGTTAGACGATGTGCGGGGGCGGTTTGATTTGGTCGTAATCGACACGCCACCCTTAAGTCGTCATAACGATGCACTGCTGTTAGAACCCCATACTGACGGCCTAATTTTAGTCACCCGCCCCGACTATACCGAAGACGGATTGCTCACCGAGGCGATCGATCAATTCATTGAATCGGACGACATCCAGTTTTTGGGAGCCATTATTAACGGCACAGATGCGCCACCTAGATCCTGGGCACCACTTGACGACATTGATAGGCAGTTCGTGCTAGATGATGTCGAAACTCCTGAAGATTACGACAAAGACTATAGCCAAGCGCCCAATAATCCTACCGAGCTAAACCCGCCTGCCTCGCTTAACTTGACCCGCACAAGCAAATAAAAACCAGGGCTATGGCAGGTACCAGTTAATCTAGCGGGATCGTAAACACCCAGTCTTGATAGCGGCGATCGCGGTTTTCGGTAATGGTAGTGAGCGCCTCTCGCAGCTGATCGGTGACTGGGCGATGGGTGGAGTATTTGTAGTTCTCAATCCGACTGATGGGCGTAATCCGCGCCGCTGTGCCGCTTAAAAATACTTCATCTGCAATAAATAGTTCAGACTTATCCACCGGGCGTTCTACCACCTCAATGCCCAAGTCTTTGGCTAGGGTAATGATGCTATCGCGGGTAATACCTTCCAGCACATCTTGATCAAACCCAGGCGTAATCAGCTTGCCCCGGCGCACCACAAAAATATTCATCCCAGAGGCTTCGCTCACCTTCCCTTGAGAATTCATCAAAATCGATTCATCAAAGCCAGACTCAACGGCCTCCGTCTTGGCCAGCGACGATGTGATGTATGCGCCGCTGATTTTGCCACGTAGGGGCAGACTGCGGTCTTCTTGCCGATACCAAGAGCTAATCCGGCAGCTCACCCCATCGGGAGAAAGGTAGTCACCTAGCTCTAACCCGTAGACAAAGAAATCTTTTTCTACATTGTGCAGCCGAGGCGCGATTCCTAAGTCAGACGTATAAATAAACGGCCGAATATAAAAAGATTTGTCTGGACTGTTCTTTTTAACAAAATCGGTAATCACCTGCTGAATTTTGTCAGCAGAGAGGTCGAAGTGCATGAAGCGAGCGCTTTGGCTGAGGCGTTGACAGTGGCGATCGAGCCGGAATAAAAGAATTTGGCGAGGGTTTTGAGGATCGGGAATGCCACGCAACCCACCAAATGCGCCAGTTCCATAGTGCAAGGCGTGGGTGGCGATTGAGATATTGGCCTCAGCAAACGGAACAAATTTATTTTGAAAGTACGCAGTCGGCAGAAAATTATGCATGATTGCTATGGTTCAAGGACGGGTGAATCAGGCAGGACACAATTGATCAAATTGAGCCTAATGGTTAAGCCTAAGTGTTAGCGGGCGATCGATGCAAGTGGTCTGACTTGACGACAGCTATTCTTTTAGGGTTTGAATAGATTAGGTAGGATTTGAATAGATTAGATTAGGTTTAGTCCTTTCAGACCGAGATGGGCAAACTTGGCATGGAGTAGGATGTGCTTGGGAAGTCGTTACATCAGCCTAAGTAAAGATAAAGTGACAAAAATAAGCAGCTATAGCGATATATAAGTGTGACGATATTGTAAAACCAGCAGTGTAGAACTAGTACAAAAAGGCAGGGTGATTACAGGATGATTACAGTGGCGATCGCATACAGATATTGAGGAGAATGAATGGAGCGGATGAATCAGGCAGACGATGTCAAGCTCAAGCTCATGGTTGTAGATGACGAATCTGACAACTTAGACCTGCTTTACCGCTCCTTTCGACGAGACTTTGAGGTCTTCAAAGCTGACAGCGCCCTCACCGCCCTAAAAATTCTCAGCCAAGAAGGCGAGATGGGTATTATTATCTCTGACCAACGTATGCCTAAAATGAGCGGCACCGAATTTTTAAGCCGCGCCGCCACTCAATATCCCGACACGATTCGCATTTTGTTAACTGGTTATACCGATGTAGAAGACTTAGTCAGTGCAATCAATGCCGGGCAGGTGTTCAAGTACATTACCAAACCCTGGAACCCGGCCGAGCTAGACACTATTGTTCGGCAGGCTGCCGATACCTATCGGGTTGTCAAACGGCGTACCAATGAACTGCACGCTGCTTTGCGGCGAGAATCGATTTTCAACACCGTGACAACAGCGACCCGAGATGTTCTGGACTACCAGATCATGCTGAACCGGATTGTAGAAACCCTAACGCTCACGTTTGGCGCAGATGCCTGTAGGCTAGACCCAATTGTCTTCGAACCGGACAAGTGGCCTGAGAAGACGTTGGCAGCAGGGGAACGCCGTTATCGCCTTGCGCCTGAAGCAATTTGCTTTACCAACCCTAGCCGCGAAGTTCCTAAACTGCCCAGCAACTCAGCTGACATCGTTTTTTCAGCCCTAGAGAGTCAGCAGATTCAACGGCTCGAATCGCTCCAGCCCTCGCTGAGTCGGCTTGTAGTCCCCCTCACCTTCCAGCAAGAAGCCCTAGCCGTGGTCACCCTCTATCGGCACGACCCGCTCCAGCCTTGGCAAGAGAGTGACATTAGCTTGATTCAAGAAGTGGCCGAGCGGGTATCGCTAGCTGTGTTTCAAGCAAAACTTTACCAGCAAACTCAACAGCAAGCTGAGCAAATACAGGCCGAACTGGAAGTTGCCCGTCAAATCCAAACAAATTTGCTGCGGCAAAAGCTGCCTGAATTAGACACCGTGCGGATTCAAGCCTGTTGCCAACCGGCTCGTGCAGTTGGTGGCGACTTTTTCGAAGTCTATGTCCACCCCCAAGGCGATATCTGGGTTGGGGTTGGTGATGTTGCGGGCAAAGGGGTGCCTGCGGCTCTATTTATGGCAAGCGCTATTTCTGTTCTACGGCGCGAGCTTTCGCAAGAAACCCCTCCCTTACCCAACATTGTCCTCCAAAATCTTAATAGCAGCCTGTTCGACGACTTAGTCACCAGTAACCGCTTTATTACCATGGTATTGGCCTGCTACAGCCCCTCTAGCCACACGCTAGTCTATGCCAACGCCGGACATATCTATCCCCTGATTTGGTCTAAACCTTTGGCTCCCATTCCCGTAACTGATGCTGCCGAGATGCTTCCCAAACCCACCTATCTCAAAGCGCGCGGGGTGCCATTAGGCATCTCCTCTCTGTGGCAAGCAGAGAGTGGCGCTGTCACCCTCGCATCGGGTGACGTGTTTTTACTCACCAGCGACGGCATCACGGAAGCTCGACCGGGGCGAGACGCTGCAGACGCGCAGGGCGACCAGACGATGTTGCGGCAAAGTGGGCTATGGCAGCTGTTAGTGCAGCATGAAACGATTAACCTAGCAGAGCTATTGGCCAACGTTCAGGCTCACAGCAAGATCCAAGAAGACGACCAAACCATACTCTCGCTTGAGGTTCTGTAGCAGATGAGAAGCGAATTACATATCCCTAGCGACCTCAAGTTTTTGAGCGTGGTAGAAACCTGGCTCTTAAGTTCCTTGGAATTAGAATTAAGTGATCAAGTCGATTGGAAACAGCAGTCTAATCGGCTGCGATTGGTTTTAGTAGAAGCCTATTCCAACGTAGTCCGCCATGCCCATCGGGATCAGCCTAATTTACCGGTGCTGATTCGCCTAGAGCTAAGGGAGCGAGATATTCATCTAGAAATTTGGGATCATGGTCGAGGGTTCGATCTGTCTACCTATTTGCCGCCTGCTCCCGATGACCAGCAAGAAGGGGGCTATGGCTGGCTGATTCTCAATCGGCTGATGGATCGAGTCGAATACCGGTTGCAGATTGAAGGGCGAAATTGTCTGATGATGCAGGCTACTTTGCCAGAAAAAGCGCCGATAGATGCTTAGGTAAATCTTCAAGCTGCCTAGAAATTTGCCCAGAAATTTGATGTAACTCTTTGCGGGGAGAACCCGACGATACGATCGCCCTTTGCTTTATTGCTGTAAGCTTTTTTGGGAGACGTATGAGTAACAAAAATTTATGAGAATCGTAGCTCTTGTTCCAGGGGGAATTGGCGATCAAATTCTGTTTTTTCCAACCCTGGACGACCTAAAGCGCACCTATCCCCAGGCTGAGATCGACGTAGTCGTGGAGCCGAGGGCTACGAGTGCATACCGCGTGAGTAAATCTATCAACGATACTATTTCGTTTGATTTCAAAGACAACAACAGTCCAGCCGACTGGGCCAATCTTTTAGGGGTGCTCCGCGATCGCTCCTACGATGTGGCTCTGGCGTTGGGTCAGCGCTGGGGGGTGGGGTTCTTGCTATGGCTGACGGGTACCCCTACGCGCGTTAGCTATGAAAGCAGCCTCGGTAATTTGTTTTTGAGTCAATCAGTACCGCTTAAAACCGAGCAATATGCCGCTCATATGTATCACGATCTAGTGACCGGATTGGGCATCACTACGCCGTGCCCTGATTTGGCGGTCAGCATCCCTAAAAAAGACTTAGAGTGGGCCGAGTCTGAGCAAAAGCGCTTGGGCATTCCGGGTGGAGGCTATGTCCTACTGCACGGCGGCTCTAGCCAGCTTGCCAAACTGAAGGGGATTGACAAAATCTACCCAGTAGAAAAATGGCAAGCCATTATCCAAGATTTTCAGCAAAAGCAGCCTAATTTGCCGCTTGTCGTTGTCAAAGGGCCAGAAGATCAAGATTTTGTGAACACTCTATCCCAGGCTTGTCCCGGCCTTGTAGTCACCTCGCCGCCTGATATTGGCAAGCTAGCCGCCATGATTGCGGGCGCAAACCTGATGCTGTGTACCGACAGTGCTCCGATGCACTTAGCCGTTGCCCTTCAGGTCTATACTTTGGCGCTGTTTGGCCCAACCGATCCGGCCAAGCTATTGCCCGCTAATGACAAATTTGTTGGCATTAAGTCGCCTACCGGAAATATGGCAGACATTGACCCGACGGCCGTGCTCGCCAAGGTATGGGGCGGTTGACCGCAGGCTAGGCAGCCGCAGACTTGACTTACTTGGGTCGATTAGATTAGTGAGTCGATTAGATTAGGCAAAGACGCGATCGCCTCACCGCATCACGTCTCTTGCGTAGTCGATTGACTGCGACTGCTAGCTTTGGTAGATTTTGCGGTTTTAGCGGTGGTTTTCTTGGCAGTGCTGCTGGCCTTAGTGGTTTTTTTAG
>CASBQJ010000326.1 GCA_949127705.1 Synechococcales cyanobacterium PMM_0085 | reverse complement strand
GGGCTACCGCATTCTTGCCAAATCCCCTTTTGCACGCTAAAACCCCATTTACCGTTGCTATATTTCACCCACAGTTGATCGAGCGTCCGCAGGTCTTCGCACGGGAAATTTTCTAGATCGGCGCGAGAGAACACTTGGCCGTCTTCTTTGCCCACGGTGGTAATCATCAGCCGATAGGTTTCTTGGTCGGCCTCTCGCCACTGTTGGGTTTTTAAGGGATCTTCTAGCTGCTGATAGCGCGAGGTTTGTACCGTTTGTTTCAATGCAGTGAGTTCTTGCTTTATGGCTACATCTACTTGTTTAGCAGTTTCTTGCAAACAGTCGTAGGCCAAATCTGTTGCGCCTTGGATCAGCATTGTGCGCAACAGTCTGCTGGGATTTTTCACCATACCCGCATAGAACAAAATCACAGGCTTCCATTGATCATTACCAAAGTACTCATAGAGTAAGGGTTCTTGCTGCGATCGAACAATTTCTGCGGCGGCTAGGTATTCCTGAAAACTGAGGTGAGCAAAGTCATACTCGTGGGCTTCAGTTTCAACCAGTAGTTCACTCACCTCCACCACCTGCTGTAAAAATGTAGCTGCGTCCACGGTTTCGTTTTGGCTCGTCAAATACCCGGCTAACCGCTGGATCAAGTCATGGCGTTCGACTCGTTGCTCTACTTTTTCGGCGTTGTGGGCATCGCTCTTTTGCATCATCTCTAGCGCCAGCATTTGCAAAATCACCTGAGCTTCGCACTCCCGTAATAAGGTTTCGAGCTTACGAGCTTGAGGCCGATCTTTTAGCTGTAGCCGACAAATATCGTGATACAGCTCAGCGCGTTGCTTGGGCAAACCGGCTTCTGGGAAGCGGCGATGAAAGGTAGCAATCATGGTGAGTAGGAGAGGATTGCTGGCCAGTTTTGTCAGGTTGTTTGGGCTTCCATCTCGGCTGGGGGCTTCAATTTGAACTAGGAGCGATTTTGCTGCCTGTTTAGCATCGCGTTCCACATCGGGTGTGTCGCGTCCGCCGTTAGCAGCTCGTTCTTGGCACCAATACCACTGCTCAACAAATTGCTGACGTTCCTTAGCCTCAAAGGGATGAATCCAGATCTGAGTTGCCATTTCTAGGCGATCGGCAGGGTCTTGGTCTTTGTAGGCTTTGGGGCGTGAGGTAAGGATAAAGGTCGATTGACCATAGCGGCGCATTTGCTCTGTTAGCCAGCGAGCAACGATGGGGCGATCGGCTTTGGGTACTTCATCAAACCCATCAAACATGACGAGGGCTTTGCCATTGCGCAGAATCTCAGTTGCCCAATTGGGCGGTAGTTTCAGTGCTTCATCCGTAGGTAGGTTGGGGATATGGTACTGGGTAATCAGGGTCGGCAAATCGGGCGGCTTAGGCTTGGTAAAAAAATCGGGGTCTTGCTGTAAGATTTTCCGCAACACCAGCAGAACTGGAATCTGGGGCTTAACCTGGTAGCGTCCCTGTTGCTTTGTACTGTAGGTGTAGGCAATGTGGCGCAGCAGAGTCGTTTTGCCATAACCACCCCAGGCCAAAATCACCATCTGTCGCAGCGTGGGCTGTTGGGGGGCGCGTCGCAGAAAGTCCCAAATTTGATCGGGGGCTTGGCTGAGTTCGCCCTTGGCATCTGCCCTGTTCCTGGCTTTTTCATTCCCTGCCCCAAATCCCGCTGCCAGAGCATGGCTATCGAGGCGTAGGGGAACAAATACGTCTTCTAGTAAGAGGGTATTAATGTCATCGTATTGAGCAACTCCTTCAGGCTTGTATTGCTGGCAATCCCATGCCTGACATTGCAGGTATTTGTCTTCTCCGCGTAAGACTGTGGCAATGAAGCGATCGCCTGCCTGATCCACAGCTTGATCGATCGCCTTTCCCGTCTTTTCTAAGCGACGTTGATTTCCCTCGTGCAAAGGCTGGAGCATTTTTGCCGCGTAGGAAATACCCAGACCAATTACGGCGGAGGCGATCGCTTTAGGCACATCGCTGTCTTTAAACAATGACCAGAAAGCCCCAAACCCACCGACGGTAATACCTCCCGTCATAATCCCTTTAAGGAGAATATCTACAATCTGCTCGTTCAGCGATGGCTTTGGCTCTGGCGGCTGAGTCATGACGAGGACAATGGGGGCTAGATGGAATTTTTCTTATTGTCACTCATTACCATGGTTAAGCAGAGCCTAACCATAAGGCATCACTTTTAAAGGTTATAAATTGATTAACATGCAATTCCCTGGGTAAGGACATGGCAGTGCCATGTCCCTACAGGTAAACTATTTTTACAGGTTATTTAATTTGCGATCCTAAGGATTAATTGACTCTACATGCCAAGTGTCACCTTCATCCATGCTGTACCGAAAGCGATTTTGCGGATTACCTCGCAGTTCTAAATGATCGACCTGAACCGGATCTAGCAGCAGCAGACAAAAGTTAGGCAGCGGCTCGTGCGGGTCTGGCGGCGGTGGCAAAAATGGATCTGCCGGATCGCGAGGTTGGCCAGGATTTGCCCAACCAAATTGGACGCGGGCGGCATCAGACAGGTCGTGCCACTGCATTTTGCGCGCCTTCAGCAGCGCCGGATCGCCGTGGTGGGCATCTATCAGGGTGAGGCGTCCCAGCAGGCGCAATTGCTCTCGCGTTTTGGGAAAATACCAACAGATCTCGCCCCAGGGAGATTGAGGAATTTGGGCTGCTTTTTCGCTGCGGATATCGGTAATCAGTTTGAGTTGGTTAGTATTATCCAGAAAGCCGCGAAACACGACGGTGCGGTTGGCCGGTCGCCCATCGGGGCGCACGGTAGCCAGTTGCAAAAACCGCGCATAGGCCAACGAACGGTTACGGTGCAGGGCATGGGCTAGGGGCGATCGCCAAGGAGCAATCATACGTGAACCAGCAAAAGGTGAACGATTGACACTTCCTTCACCTTCCCGGTTTATTCGCGTACCGTCAATGTGTAATTAAACCGCCCCCCCGACATGGCAGACCCCACCCAAACGCGATAGGTACCCGCTGCCCAGTCAGTATCTTGAATGCTGGCATCACGGTTGCGTCCGGTGTCGTTCCCGCAGCGCACCACGTTATTGGGACCTTGAATCACCAGGGTGGTATCGTTACCGCCGCTATTGACCTGGAGGTTGAGCCGAGCAAACGCGCCTTGTAGAGTCAGCACATAATCGGGTGCCGCCGCCGCATAGCCCAAGCACAAATTGCCAGCGCGATCGCGATTTGCCACAATAGCGGGCAGTGAACTTTGCCCACCCGTACGTCCGCGCAGTAGCCCCTGCGCCGGAGTAAAACCAGGCGCTAAGGTAACTGAGTTAACGCCCGCCTCCTGTGCCCGTGCCGGGGTCAGGCTCAACAATGCCAGGAGACATCCAGTCCCTACCGTGCGAGCGATCGCAGCCCCATGACAGCGCTTCCAGCCTTGGTTGCACTGGCTTAAAAAAGCGGAACAGTTTGTAGATCGTTCAACGGTGTGATCCATGACTTTAGTTTGGGACTAACTTTAGAATAGCGATTGACCTGCCAATGATCTGCTGCTGATCTGAATGACGAGTTTGTATAGTCCACAGTTCCAGCTTCCAATACAGGTTTAGGGATTTGTTTTAGGCCATTATCTTCTTAAGGAGCAGCTTCAGCATGGCAATTATTAACGGGACGGGTCGCAGCGAGCAAATTGATGGCACCTTTAACGACGACTTGATTGATGGCAATGGCGGCGATGACGATATCTATGGGTATGGCGGCGACGATCGCCTATTTGGTAACGATGGCGAGGATCGGCTATCGGGGTCAGTTGGCGACGATGAGCTAGACGGTGGCGATGATGATGATTTAGTGATCGGTGGGTCGGGCGATGATGACCTCTACGGCGGCGACGACGACGACGCGCTCTATGGGCAAGAGGGTCAAGACGGCATCTATGGGGAAGATGGTGATGATGACCTCTATGGCGGCGACGACAATGACCTGCTCAGGGGCGGCAATGGGCAAGATCTCATCTATGGGAACGATGATCGCGATCGCCTCTACGGCGGCAATGAAGGCGATCGCGATCATCGTTCCCATAGATG
>CASBQJ010000325.1 GCA_949127705.1 Synechococcales cyanobacterium PMM_0085 | reverse complement strand
TCTAGACTCTAACCCACCAGTTTCGGATAAATGGTGCGGACGGCCAGTGTGGCAAACAGCGCCGTCAATCCTAGCAGCCACAGCAAATTTAGCCACCATAGGGAAGGAATTTCTAGCGGAAAGCGCAGCAAATCGACCAATGACGCAAACGGCAGAATTCCGGCAATCCCCCTTAAAAACGGTGGGAGCGTGCTGCGCGGGAAGTAGGTGCCGCAGAGCGTAAACATCGGAATGATAATTAGAAAAATCGGCACATTCACCTGGTCGATTTGACGGACAATGCCAGCGGTCAGCAGCCCCATTGCGCCAAACAGCAAGCTGCCCAAAAACATTAACGGCAGTGCCAACAGCAAGTCCGAAGCGGCATATAGACCCCAAATCACCGCGACAATTCCCGTTAGCCCCCCGGCAATCATGCCCTTGGTCGCTGCCCACAGCCAATCGCCCAAAAACACTTCGGCAAAGCTCAAAGGAGCGGTTAACAATGCCTGCCAGGTGCGTTGAAAATTGAGCCGAATGAAGCTGCTGTAAGAGCCTTCAAAAAACGACTGAAACAAAATGCCCACCGCAATCATGGCTGGAGCAATAAACGTTAAATAGGCCACCTCTTGCCCGCCGTAAGGGACATTGCCCACCAGCGGCGTTAATCCATAGCCAAAGGCGACGAGGTAAATAATTGGCTCTGACACGGGCGGCAGACAGTTGACCAGCCAGGTGCGCTGGTAGACCTTTGCATGTCTGCGCCACACTGAATAGACGCCCCAAGCGGAAAGCGCAGGATAGTTCACGACAGCACACTCCCAGTTAACCGCAAAAATACGTCTTCTAAGTTAGCTTGCCGCCGCGTGAGGCGGGTTGGATTCAGCGCCGTCAGCTGTTCCCAAAGCCCAAGCGAGTCGGTATTGGGCAAGGCCAAGATATAGCCGCTGCCAAAGGCTCGAATCCAGGTTTCGGCTTGATTGGCTAGCTGCTGCACCGCCGCTGCTTCGATGCCTTCAATTTCTACCACGTCTTTGCCGACCGTGCGGTCAATTAACTCGGTGGGGGTTCCCTGGTCAATCACCTGACCTTGCTGAAGCAGGATGAGGCGATCGCATAACCGCTGGGCTTCGTCCATATAATGTGTGGTTAACAGCACCCCACAGCCGCGCTGCTTGAGATCGCTCACCAGTTTCCAAAATTCTTGCCGCGCATCGGGATCTAGCCCGGTCGTGGGTTCATCTAGAAAGACAACCTGGGGCTGATTGATCAGCGATCGCGCCAACACTAATCGGCGCTTTAGCCCCCCGGACAGCTCAAAAATTTCGTGATTGGCATAGTCTTGCAGGTTAACCTGTGCCAATAGTTCTCCCGCTAACCGACGGGCGGCGGCACCGTGAATTCGGTAGTGATGCGCAAAGTGCATCAGATTTTCGATTACCGAAAAATCAGGATCGAGATTATCTTCTTGAGTGACGATGCCCATCTGCGCCCGCGCCCTGCGGCCATCGTCTTGAACGGTCGTTGAGCCAATTTGCACAAACCCACGGGTGGGGGCGACGGCTCCATACAGCATCCCTACCGTGGTTGTTTTGCCAGCCCCATTTGGCCCTAGCAGCCCCAAGACTTCACCCGGATAAAGGCTAAAACCGACACCCTGAACCACGGGGCGATCGCCGTAAAGCTTCCACAAATCGTAGGCGACCAGTGCCGCCGTGCGGGTGGGCTGGGGAGGAGCAAGAGCAGTCAAAACGTCAACCTCAACGTGGAACAGTCAGCCTACGATAGAACCCTATCAAGGAACTCTACAATTACCATCCCCCAGCCGGGTGACGATTTGGTGACGATTTAGAACCAGTAAGAGCAGCCAACTTGGTTCAATTAGCGGTATTAGACTAGGGTGCAATGGAGCAAAATTCGGCGTGGCTGATTAGAGGTATGAATTTCGTAGGGGCGGTTCGCGAACCGCCCCTACAGTAAGGTTAAAGATTGGCGGTTCATACCTGCATTCAGCAACGCCCAAAATTCTAAGTTAAGAGCGCCGATCAAGAGCGATGGAGTAGCGCCTCTAGCTGCATCATGGGTCGCCGCCGCGCCACCACCCGGGATGGGTCAATTTTGATGATGACTTCATCTAGGGGCAATAGGCGCAACGTGCGCTTAAACACATTGACTTGATAAACCAGCTGATTGGTGTAATCGACTGCCGTCAGCCAGCCGCTTTTGGGATGATAGGCTCCTGTGTCGATATCCATCCACCCCTGCCCGCAGGCGATCGCCCCAGCGGGAACGTTGGGCAAGGTAAAGGTAATGGTGTGCCCAGTAATAATCAGCTTATCGGGAAAGTAGGGTCGAGTCATGCTGTGGAATTCGTCGCGAACCCAGCAGTATTCTTGAGTGGTATGGTCGGCGATCGCTAGGTTTGGGTGCATCCCAGCATGAGCCAGCCAGATGTCGCCTAGGTCGAGGTGAGTGGGAAGCGATCGCATCCACGTCACATGCTCTACCAGCAAGTCTGCCAGGTTGCTGTAGCTTAAGAGGGTGGTTTGACCGCCACTATAGAGCCATGCCTCGGTCGATTGCCGGCAGACTTTTTCGCTCGGGAAAATCTCTAGCAACATTTGTTCGTGGTTGCCTAATAGGCAAACGTATCCACTTTGTTTGACAAACGTAACCACTTGGGCGCTTTTTGGCCCCCGGTCGATCAAGTCTCCTAAAAAATAAACCTGATCGTCGGTGCTAGGAGCGATCGCCTCTAGCAATTGCATCAAACCATCATAATGGCCATGAACATCGCCAATGAAGATGCGCCGACTACTAACCACGTCCAACCCGCCTTTCATCATGACGAACCTGATAAACCGTCGCTTTCTGCCGTTCGACCCCAGCCCTCAAGCCCATTGATTGCCAGGCCCATGCCGGCACCAACTGAACTAGGTCGTCAGGAGAAACACTTACCTTCATTATGCCCAGTAGATAAAATAACATCCCAATTGAGCGTGTTAAGTTCGCAACAAGATCAGATGAAGATTGAACCAACAAAGCGGTTAAAGCAGCAATCAGCACCGTTTAGAGGGAATGGCAAGGCAGCGGGAAGTCTAAACTAGAGCTGGAGAATTTTCAGTCTAATTGCCAGGTTTTATGAGCCAAGCGATCGAAGCAGTCTCCTTTCTAATCGCTCTATCAGGCGCTAGATCCGGGTGATTACTGACTCAGCGCCCGCAAAAAAGCCTGCAAGCTTGACAGTAGCCCTCGACTGCTAGGGGCTGGCGGCTGATCCCGCCCGCCTCGGGTTACCAAAATTTGCTCTAATTCCTCGCCAACTGGCTTTTGAGCCGTTTCAGAAATTAGGCTGTACTCGCCGTCTTGCTCTAGCCAAACTTGCCAATCCGCTGGGTAGCAGCGAAATAGCGCCGCACTATCGAGGGGGCGAATGTAGTAGCACGATTCGAATACGTTTAAAAACCGCTCTCGTAACTGCCGTCCGGCGTAGCCAATGCCAATGGTGGCTACATCTTCTAGGCGAGGATTGAGAAACACGACCGGGCGATCGCCGGCAAAATCACACAGCGCTTCCACTTTGGCTACTTCTATAGACGAAGGCTGCACAAACAAAATCACCTTCTCGTTGGGCTGAATGTCTGCCTTCATGTCATCAATCCCCCGAACGGCATAGGGCAGCTCACCCCAGTCGCGCCGTGCCAGTGCTGCCGACCCAGCATCGGGGAAGAACACCCGCAGTTCTGAGCCTAAATCGCCAAACCCGGCCACAAACTGCTGCGCCACGGGCATGATCCCTAATTCGGGAAACAATAGCTCCACTTGCAGCCGGGTTTTGCCGTCGGCGATCGCCGCTTTGGCCGCCTCAATAGACTGGGCGATCGCGTGTTCAAGGGTCGAGGGAAGTTGAGCCATAAGAAACAGAAAGGATGTAGCTTGCTTCTGTGCAGCAGTAGGATGCAGGGGAAATTAGCAGCGAGTCAGCATGTTCGCAGATGCGAACATGCTGACTCTTTTAAAGATCGGGTTCCACGTAGCCCTGGATGTTTTCTGGGTCAAACTGTTTGAGGATGCGCGTGGCTTGATTGGTGATATTGGGAGTTCCACTGACCACGACTAAGTATTTTCCAGCGCTGAGGCGATTGCGATAGGGAAGGGCATCGCCACCGCCAACGGCTAGCCCTACACCGCCCCCCACAAAGAAACTGCCCATGGCGGCAGCCACCCCGCCTAGCAGGGCACCAATCAGGCGATTACCCCATACGCCTGCGGCCGATACTAGGTCAAAGTCGGTGGCGGCATTAAAGGCAAAGCCAGCAGCTAAGCCAAACGGCACTAGCCAAGTGGCCATCAGCAAGGCTTGTTTTTTGGCTGGTTTAGCTGGGTCTAAGAAGCCAAATTCATCGGCACTTTTGTAGCCTCGGCCTAGAATGCTAACTTGCTCTACTGGCAAGCTTGCTGCTTCTAAGGCACAGTAAGCGGCTTCGGCTTGAATTCGATCCGCCAAAATGGCGACGACATAGTTCATAACAATTACGCAATCCGCAACTCATCGTTCCATCAGACCCCCGGCATGGATTTCTGTTTGCAGGCGTGAATGGTGTTCCGACGACGCTGAGAAATAGCTAATGCAGGAGATCTGTCTTAATTAAGATCTATCTTCATTATGGGACGTTGAGGGGACGTGTAACCTCTACAGCAACCCGTCTTGCTCAATTTCTTCGATCACTTGCAGCCCACGCGGATCGCCAACTTTGAGCATGGAGAGCTTGGCATCTTCGCGCACGCCTAACTCTTCGTCTTCGGCAAATGCTTCAATCAGCGCGTCAATGGCGGTGGCATAGACGACGTTGGAGGGTAATTCGCGGCACAGTTCTCCAATGGACCAGGCGCAGTTGCTGCGAACGGCGTCGATCGGGTCTTGCCGCAGCGCTTCAATCAGGCGTGGCATGGCGGCGATGGTGACCTCGTAGCTAATGGTGGCCATTTGGGCTAGGGCGCTGGCGGCCCACAGCCGTACCGCAGAAATATCGGTCTTGAGGGCGGCGGTTAATGGCTCTAGGGTGCGGCGATCGCGGCAGTTGCCTAGCGCCCAGACAATGCCTTTGCGGACATATCCGTTCCAGTCTCGGCTGAGCTGGTCGATTAAAGGGTCTACGGCACTAGGGCTGGGGTTGCGCCCCAAGGCATAGGCAGCACTGACGCGAACCAACGGACAGGCATCGGTTAGCAGTCCGATCAAGTAAGGAATTGCCCGCGTATCTTCTAGTTCACAAAAAGCCCGTGCCGCCAGCATCCGCTGCTGATTTTGCGGCGCTTGCAGCAGCAACAGCATCGTGTCGGGATCGGGTTTTGGTTCCTCTGTCTCAGTGTCTAAGGGGTCTAGATCGTCTAACGGACTTTCTAACTCCAGCTCAGCATCTAGGACAGACAAATCATCTTTGTCATACATACTGTCACTTTACAGCAACAGGGAGATTGAAGGAAAACGATAGCGCAGGTTTGCCCAAAAAAACCAACCTGCGATCGCTGTTTCCCAAACTGAACTTTTCTCTGGAAATTTTAAATCGGCTGTAAGAGGTATATCCGCGATTGGATAAACCTCTCACACGTTAGCTTTAGTAGCGAATTTGTAGCGTTACTGAGGCTTGCACATCTTGCTCGCCACCCACCACAGGCGTCACGGCATCACGGGCGGCACCTTCCATTGCCGCTGCCCGCATGTAGGGCATGGGGGGGGGCGCAACGGCATTGTTGACTTGAATGCCGACGATCTCTTGACGGTTCAGTCCTAGAACCGACAATACAGAATCGGCCTGAGCTTGGGCTTCTTGAGTAGCTTCACGCAGTGCTTCGCTCTGGGCACGGGCGATCGCCTCATCGGCGGCGACAAAGCTCACGCTGTTAATTTGGCTAGCTCCAGCGCGGACGGCATCATCTAGAATGCTGCCTGCCTGCTCGGTTGGAACTTGGAAGCTAACGGTGTTGCTGCCCGCATAGCCCGTCAATCGCTGGCGATTATTTTCGTAGCTGTAGACGGGGTTGAGGTTAATCCCGGTTGTTTGTAGCTTAATCACATTCCGCGATCGCAATAATTGCACCACCGCTGCCGAGCGGCGCGCCACTTCTTGCTGCACTTTTTCTGCCGTCTCGTCTTGCACTTCTACACCTAGCTGCACCTGAGTCAAGCTAGTCGCAATCGTTTCAGAGCCTTGCCCTGTCACCGTTAGAACTCTCATCATCGCTTCTGCTGCTAACACGGGTCTAAGGGGCATCATACTCAGCAAGCCCAGCGCCAATGGCAAAATGTAGCGCAACTTTACGGGGCGAGCAGCAGTCTGGCCTGATTTAGCCGATTTGGCTAATTGGGCTGATTTAGGTAAATGGGTCAGCATTGGATCTCCTCACTGAAGACAAAATCTAGGGATGTCTCTACTGTGTCATCTTCGCTTTAGAAAGTGAGGTTCGTTACACTTTTGGAAACTTTCAGCCGACCCTGCTGCGCGATCGCCCGCCGCAAATGCGCCATGGTCAAGGCTGGCTCGCCAGAGATCGCCAAATCACTAGCTGCTGTGCGGGCGATCGCGCCAATCTCTGCGCCTGTCAGAACCCGTTGCCGTGCCAGCGCAGCCCAGTTAATATCAGCGGCCAGCGGCAGTGAACTGGGAAATGCCCGCTGCCACAGGATTAGGCGATCGCGCCACTCGGGCAGAGCAAACCGCAGAATCGAGTCGATCTGCCGCTGCCAATGCAGGCTCACCGCTTCTTGCAGCGGCACACTCAGCAGTGTCATTCCGGCTTGCTGCTGGCGCTGAGCCAGAAACTGCTGCACATGGGCTGGCGTCAGGCTAGCGGGCGGTTGGGTGGCCGTGCGGCGCAGCCAGTGCTGAGCCGCCTTAATCAATAATAGGG
>CASBQJ010000324.1 GCA_949127705.1 Synechococcales cyanobacterium PMM_0085 | reverse complement strand
TAAGCATGGGCGGGCAGACGATGAAGGTGAAGACGGAGCAATGGGCACTTATTCAAAAATAAACCAAAAATAAACCCCAATGCTGCTTACCGGATGATTCGGGGGCAGAATTGGGGCAATTTTGAGCCGTTCCAATGGAGCGGTTCTCAGCAAAGGTTGGTCTAGACAGCGGCGAAGAAATCTTTGGACTTGACCGGGTCGGGCGTCATGGTTTTGTCGCCGGGTTGCCAGCCGGCGGGGCAGACTTCATCGGGGTGAGACTGAACGTGCTGAATGGCTTGCAAGACGCGCAGGGTTTCATCGACGCTGCGACCAAAGGATAGGTTATTAATGGTGGCATGTTGAATGACGCCATCTTTGTCGATGATGAACAAACCGCGTAGAGCGATGCCAGCGTCGGGATCAAGCACGTTATAAGCAGCGCTGATTTCTTTTTTGATGTCGGCTACGAGGGGATAGTTGAGGTCGCCGACACCGCCAGTTTTGCGATCGCTTTGAATCCAGGCAAGGTGCGAGAACACGCTATCTACAGAAACGCCAAGGATTTCGGTATTGATCGCTTTGAAGTCGGCGTGGCGATCGCTAAATGCTGTGATTTCGGTAGGGCAAACGAATGTAAAGTCAAGAGGGTAGAAAAACAGGACAACATACTTGCCCCGATAATCAGACAGCTTAACGGTTTTGAACTCTTGATCAACCACGGCTTCGGCGCTAAATTCTGGTGCCGTTTGACCAACCCGGAGGCTATCGGTTGCAAGGGTCATGGATATATTCTCCCTAAATTTTAAGTATGCGTCTGCTGGGCGCAAGTCGATCGGATACAACGGTTAGTTAGTTTACCGCACCCAATAGCTCATTTCTTGCGAACTGTTACGACTATATCATAGTCATAACGATTTTGAGTAGACGGCTACCAGCGTGGAAAGGATGGATGGACTTAGATTAATTTACCTCCGCTTTATAGTTTGAATACTTAGATTAAGCAATGCCAGCCACATCATGCAAACTGGGCTAAAATTGCCCAAAATTGTCCAGAATTATAGAGATAGCCAGGACACATGTGTCAGTCTTGTGCCAACGCTGACAGACTGTTTCTTCCTTAACCCGCCTCAGTTTTAGACTCAAACCACCCTGGCATGCTTGATGAACGACCTAGACACCCGAGAATGGCTGCTAACCAATGGATTAGGCAGTTTTGCGAGCGGCACTGTAGGCGATGCCCACACCCGGATTTATCACGGTTGGCTAGTGGCGGCGATCGCTCCACCGGGTCAGCGCACCTTGCTGCTAGCTCGAATCGATGCGCATCTTTATCTGGCAGGGCAGGGGTTCCCCTTGAGCACCAATTACTGGGGCAGCGGCACCATTGAGCCACAGGGATATAAGCTGCTGCAATCGTTTCACACCGACCCCGTACCTACTTGGACTTGGGGCACCGACGACTGGCAGCTAACTCGGCAGCTAATGATGACCCATGGCGTGCTGGTGGATGATTCCACTCATGAAGCACCTCAGCTTCGCCATCAGATTTATATTCGCTATCACTATGAGGGGTACGCCCCAGCGCTGCTCAATTTGCGACCCCTCACGGGCGATCGCAACTTTCATCATCAGCAACACGCCGACCCAGACCTGCAAATCTCGCAACTGGTCGAGCCGCACCGGGTCTCGCTGCAAGCGACGCGCAAGCATTGGGTGGGCACGTCTTGGCAACTGAGTTGGAGCAAAGGCACCTATTACCCCGATGATGTGTGGTATTGGAATTATTGCTACCCCGAAGAAACCCGACGGGGGTTGGGCGATCGCGAAGACTTGCATAGCCCCGGATACCTCAACGCCAGCCTGCAACCGGGCGAAAGCCTAACGCTAGAGGCTCGCGTTCGTCTGACGAATCCTAAATATCCGTTTACCCCGCCTGCCGATCACACCTTTGACCAAGCCCTACAAATTGAGCAAGCCCGACTGAGCAAAATCTTTGCGCCGCTGTGGCCAAAACTAAATCCAGTCAACCCCACCGGCTTCGAGAAGCTGCTCCATGCCAGCGATCAGTTTATTGCCTACCGCGCCTCGATTGCAGGCCCGACGGTGATTGCAGGCTATCACTGGTTTAGCGACTGGGGGCGCGATACGTTGATTGCACTACCCGGATTAGCGCTAGCCACCAAGCGGTTTGACCTGGCGCGCGGTGTGCTGGAGACATTTAGCAAATATTGTCAGGGTGGATTAATTCCTAACACCTTTCCCGATAACGGCGCTCACCCGGATTACAACAGTATTGATGCAGCGCTGTGGTGGATTGAAACCCTAGGACTATACCTGGAGGCCACCCAAGATTGGGATTTTCTGGTCACTCAATATCCGACAGTGCGGCGGATTTACAAATCCTTTGCCACTGGCACCTCCTATAGTATCCGGATTGATGCGCTAGACGGATTGGTCACCTGGGAAGCTCCCGGCGTTGCGCTGACCTGGATGGATGCGGTGGTTGATGGCGAAACGGCAACGCCCCGGCAGGGTAAGGCGATCGAAATCAATGCGCTGTGGTATTCCAGTCTGTGCTGGGCGCAGCAATGGGCAGAGCGGCTGAGCCAGACGGTGACGGCAGCAGATGAGTCGCCTAATTACGAAAATCACGCCCGTCATTTTGCCCAGCAGGCGGAGCAAGTGCGAGGCTCGCTGCAAAAATTTTGGAATGCCCGCCAAAATTATTTTTATGACCTGATTGATCCAGGCGATCTTCCCAATTCACAGGTGCGTCCCAATGCTGTGATTGCGCTATCGCTCAGCCATTGCGGGTTCACGGCAGCCCATGCTCAGCAAGCTTTAAAAACTGCGCGCGATCGCCTACTAACGCCCTACGGCCTGCGCTCCCTCGACCCGGCTGATCCCCAGTATGTAGGCCGCTACATTGGCGATCCCCGCCACCGCGATCATGCCTACCATCAAGGCACGGTCTGGAGTTGGCTGATTGGCCCGTTCATTCGCAGTTGGACTCGATTTTTCCCAGGTGAGCCGCTGCCCTGGAATCCACAGCCCCTACTGGAGCACTTTGAGCACGACGTTTGTTTGGGATCGATTTCTGAAATTTTTGATGGCGATGCGCCTCATACGGCTCAAGGGGCGATCGCCCAAGCCTGGTCGGTCGCAGAACTGTTGCGCCATTGGAATGACGTTGCCGGCGGTTTGAACCAGACTGAACACGATTGATAGCGCGGGTGTCAACCCCAGATTATTTAGAGATTATTTAGAGATTATTTAGAGCAATCCTCGCTGTTTCAGTCGGGCTAGCGCATCGTCTGCCGCATGCTTTTCAGCCTGTTTTTTACTGCGCCCCCAGCCTTCCCCGACCAGGCGATCGGCTACATGCACCTTGGCGGCAAACTCAGGGGCGTGATCTAGCCCGCCGCTCTTTTCGGTGAAATAAATGGGGGTGATAGCACCCACATGCAGATGCACCCATTCCTGCAGGCGGTTTTTGGCGTCAAGGCTCGACCCAGACATCACCAGCGAATCGCCCACCGAGATAAACAACTCCTCCACCAAGGGGCGCACGGCCTCAATATCACCCTGGTCGAGATAATAGGCTCCCACGACGGCCTCAAAGGCACTGCTCAGCAGATTTTCGTTGGTGTGTCCCCCCTCTTGAGCCGCCCCTTTGCTCAGCCGCAGCCGCAGGTCTAAACCCACGGCGATCGCAAACTTAGCCAGCTGCTGCTCGTTGACCAGTGCCGATCGCCGTCGAGTCATCTCGTCTTCAGCCATGGCCGGGTCGCACCGATACAAATATGCTGCACTTAAAAAGGTCAGCAGCGCATCGCCCAAAAATTCTAGCCGTTCATTGTCCTCAGTTTCGCCTGGGTTTTCGTTGAGGTAAGAGCAATGCGTCAGCGCCTGTCGCAATCGGGTTTCGTCGCGAAATTCTAGGAGTGGATGCATAGGTGCCTGGCGATCGCGGCTCTCAACGAATGTCATCGGTTCAACTAATATCACCGGTTCAAAGTGCTCTACCACTGGAAAGGGATCATAAAAGTGGTGCAGCAGCGCCTTCCACTGCTGATATTGGGGCGATCGCCTAAATCCAATCGTGTGCGCCTCCAGAGTTTCCCATTGCACCAGCAATAAATATTTGCCCTGCACTTCCAGGCAGCGATGCAGGTCATGAGACAGGTACCCTCCAATGGCCGCAATTAAACTAGATGCCTGCCGAAAAGCGGCTTCAAACTCGTCCTCCAAGCCGGGTTTAACCTGTAGCGCCACCGCCTCAAGAATCATAGGTTTCGCCCTGGTTGGGGGACGTCGATCCAACAGCCAGACTGGTGAGACTGGTGCGTTAAGTCAATCAGCCGTTGGGAGTTGATCCCGTCTGCCAACGAAGGGGCGATCGCCTGCCCATGATCAATGGCGTTGACCCAAGTATCTACAACCCGAATAAACGGAGCAAGGCGTCCATCCGCATAGGTTTGAGGGAAGGCAAGGCGTTCAGGAATTTCTAGTTCCACCAGGGGATGCCTAGCCGCCGCCGCCCACAGCTTAAACCCATGCACATAGTCGCTCTGGTGATCGCTGCCCAAAATTAGCGTGCCGCGATCGCCATACACTTCCAGCCAATGCCCCCGCCCCTGATAGGTCACAGTACTCAGCGTCACCTGACATGGGGTGCCATCGCTCAGCTCTAGGGCAATGCTACAGGTATCATCCGAATCGACTGGCTTCAGCTCGCCCGTTAGCGGGTCAGGCCGGGTGGGGATCGTAGTGCTGAGGCGACCGCACAGCCGCTGCACGCCGCCAAATAGCCAGCTGAGGTAATCAAACGTGTGAGAACCCAGGGCACCCAGCGCTCCACCGCCCTGATCGGTGCGGGCATACCAGTTCCACAGACGACTGGCATCGGCTCGCCCCGGCACCAGCCAATCGACCTTCACCAGCCGCTTGTGCCCGACAAAGCCCTCGGCCAGCAGCTCTGCCAGTCGCAGCCAAGCGGGCACAAACCGAAATTCAAAATCGAGCGCGGTCATGGCATGATGGGCGATCGCCAGTTGCTGCAATGCTTCTGCTTCCTGCACCGTCATGGTAGTCGGCTTTTCCAACAGCAAATGTTTACCCGCCGCCAACACCAGCCGTGCCTGCTCATAGTGCAAAAATGGCGGGGTCGAAATGCTCACCGCTTGCACCTGCGGCAGCGCCACAATTTCGTCTACCGTTTCGCAGGCGTGGGGAATGCTGTGAGCACGGGCGATCGCCTGCGCCTTGGCCAAATCCCGATGCTGCACCGCCACCACCTGCGTCCGAGGATGCGCCTGCAAGCCAGGAATATGAATCTTTTGGCCAAAGCCAGTACCAACGACAGCCACACCAATGGGAGTAGACATAAAAATAAAAGGTTACAAAAAGTAAAAGGTTACAAGGATTAGAGTCTACTTTTATAGAGCTGACGCAAAGATCCCCGACTTCTACGACGGGATCAAGCGTTATAGCTGAGTTTTAGTCAGAAGTCGGGGATCTAAACACCCTACGCGCCAGCCCTGTTTTAATCAAACACGATTCCTTCATCCCTCATCCCTCATCCCTCATCCTTCCTCCCCACCATTACCCCAAACCGAATCAGCCCTCGCTTATAGCCCTGCTGCATCAACCCCAGCGACAGGGCAGCTTGAATGGTAGTCCAACCAGAGCGGAGCAGGCCAAAAACGGCAGCAGGGGTAATGGCAGAGTCGATCACCACATCCCAGAACGGCGCAACGGCCTTAGACCAGTCGTCGGTGCGCAGAGACTGGAACTGAAGTGATTGGGCGATCGCCTCATATTCTGGCAGAGAAATCACGTAGGGCAGGCAATAAACCCGATAGATTTTTTCTAAGTGTGCCTGTTCGTCAGCAGTAAGAGGGGTTTGGGGAGTCGTCGGGCGATGACACCAGGTCGCCATCAAAAACATGCCGCCCGGTTTGAGCACCCGGTGGCATTCTTGCAGAAACTGCACTTTATCGGGCATGTGTTCGCCGCTCTCCATCGACCAGACTAGGTCAAAACAGGCATCGGGAAAGGGCATGTGCAGGGCATCGGCCACCTGAAACTGCGCGCGGGTTTGTAATCCTGCGGCCTGTGCCCGTTCGGTGGCACGAGCGGCCTGGACGGGGCTGAGGGTGATCCCCGTGGCATTGGCGTTGAATTTTTCGGCCAAATAAAGCGAACTGCCGCCAATCCCACAGCCCACGTCCAAAATGTCGCTGGCCTGCTGCACATCACCCCAGCGCAAAAATTCTTCGATTAGGTCAATTTGAGCCTGTCGGCGCTCTTTGCGATCGCCCCCGTCTACCCCGTAGTAGCCGTGGTGCATGTGTTCTCCCCAAATGCTTTCCCACAGACCCGAGGACGCGTCGTAGAATTTTTGGATATCTTGTTGTAGCGATGCAGTCATGGCTTAGAGGTAATCTTTTAGAAAGGATTGTAATGGTTGTGGCACGAGTCCCGTTTATCTTACCTAGCTCATGACAGTTTCACGGACAATTTGCTTAGGATTTTTGGCAGTGATTGCGATTGGGACGCTGCTGCTGCTGCTGCCCATCTCGATTCAAAGTGGTGAATGGGGCAACCCAGTAACGGCGCTGTTCACCACCACATCGGCAGTTTGTGTCACAGGGCTAGCCGTCGAAGACACTGGTACCTATTTCTCATTTTGGGGGCAGCTGTTTATTGCACTTTTGGTGCAGGTAGGCGGACTGGGCTACATGACGGCAACTACGCTCTTACTCATCTTAGTAGGGCGCAAGTTTGGCCTACGTGAGAAGGTCGCCATTCAGCAGTCCTTAGATATCCAGGGCATGTCTGGGGCATTACAGCTAGTCAAATCAATTATTGCCCTAACGCTGCTGTTGGAGCTGACAGGAGCAATTCTGATGTTTTTGGTATTTCGGCAGGAATACCCCCCCACTCGTGCCCTATGGCTAGCGATATTCCACAGCGTCAGCGCCTTTAACAATGCCGGGTTTGGCCTATTTAAAGACAACCTAATGGGCTACGCCAAGTCGGTGCCCATTAACTTGATTGTAGGGTCGTTAATCATCCTCGGAGGCATTGGCTATCAGGTGATGATGGAGTTCTACCTGTGGGGGCGCGATCGCCTAGCTCAAAAGCCCACACGCCAGGTGTTTTCGCTCAACTTCAAAATTGTTACTAGTACCACCTTCGTCCTGCTGGGGCTAGGAATTTTGGCATTTTTAGTCGCCGAATCCCGCAATCCCGATACGATCGCTAACTTCAGTCCCAGCGATCAGCTCCTGGCCGCCTGGTTTATGTCAGTCACTCCCAGAACGGCTGGGTTTAATACAATCGACTACGGCAAAATGACCACCACTGGGCTGTTTATCACCATTGCTCTGATGTTTATTGGAGCCAGCCCTGGCAGTACGGGTGGCGGGATCAAAACCACCACATTTCGGGTTTTATTTAACTGCACAAAAGCCGTTCTACAAGGAAAAGATGAGGTACGTTGCTATCAGCGCCAAATTCCTAACACGCTAGTTTTAAAAGCAGTTGGAGTGGTCTTTGGCTCCATGATGACGGTAATTGTCGCAACTGTGCTAATTACCTTAAGCGATCCAGGCGTCGAGTTCACCCGAATTTTGTTTGAGGCCGTATCGGCCTTCGGTACAGTTGGGCTGTCAACAGGCATTACAGCTAGCATTTCTACTGCCGCCAAGCTCATACTGGTCTTGACCATGTACGTCGGTCGGGTTGGCATTTTGCTACTCATGTCGTCGTTATTAGGCGATCCCAAGCCCACATCTATCGATTATCCAGAAGAAAACCTTTTGGTAGGTTAAAATTGCGGTCAAGTTATGAATCATAGTCATGAGATACCCAGCCATCTGGCAAGCGTTAGAGTTTAATTTGCATGCAAAATTGTCTGATTTAGGAGACCTGTTGTGAATTTGTCGTCTCTGGGATTTTTTCGTGGACTGCGTACGGGAAGCAAGCAGTTTGCCGTCATTGGACTGGGGCGGTTTGGACGAGCCGTGTGTCAAACGTTACACAATTTAGGCTACGAAGTCCTAGGCATTGATTCCGATGATCGATTGGTGGCACAGGCGCTAACCGACCACATTGTGTCTCACTCGTTAACTCTAGATTCAACCGATCCAGGTGCCCTAAAAGAGTCGGGTATTTTTGAATTTGACACGGTAATTGTGGCAATTGGGAACTATATCCAAGAGAGCATCATCACCACACTCAACGTGAAAGAAGGTGGCGTTCCCCATGTAGTCGCCAAAGCCTCAACTGAAATTCACGGCAAGCTGCTCAAACGAGTAGGTGCCGACCAAGTCGTGTTTCCAGAGCATGAAATGGGCTGTGCGCTGGCTCGTACCCTCACCCGTCCCGGCATTTTAGAACGGTTTGAGCTTGACCCAGACACCAGTATTGTAGAAATGGTGGTGCCCCACATCTTTGAAGAAAAAACGATTGTGGAACTTGAGCTGCGATCGCGCTTTGGCGTCAACTTGCTAGCCGTGTCTCAGGGCGGAAAACTAGAGGTGACGCCTAGCCCCTCACTGCGGCTGAGAAAAGGCGAAATGATTGTCGTGATTGGTGCTAACAAAAGCATCGATCAGCTACCCGTTTGAGGATGATTCATGCAAGTGATTGGTTTAATCAGCGGCACCTCGGTCGATGGCATTGATGCCGCTCTAGTAGACATTACCGGAGACGGTACTGCTATTAGCGTTGAACTGCTAGCCGGAGCAACCTATCCCTATCCAGCCAGCTTGCGATCGCACATTCTCGACGTCTGCGCCGGCAAGCCCCTATCAATGGCCGAATTTGCCGAACTCGATGACGCGATCGCCCATCAGTTTGCCCAAGCTGCCTTACAGATCCAAGCCACCCATCCCATCGCCACCCTGATCGGCTCCCACGGCCAAACCGTCTTTCACAAACCCCCTCAATCCACCTCCCCTGCCAACACACCTACAGATTCATCCTACGCTTCGCGAACGGCAAAGCCGAACATCCCTCCTCCTTCATCCTTCCCCTTGGGCTATAGCCTACAGCTCGGACGCGGTGCTCTAATCGCCAACCTGACGGGCATCAACACCGTCAGCAACTTTAGGGCAGCAGATATTGCCGCAGGGGGTCAGGGCGCACCGCTGGTATCGCCGATTGATGCCTGCTTGCTGGGGCATCCTACCCTCAGCCGCTGTGTCCAAAATATTGGCGGCATTGGCAACGTCACCTACCTACCTGCCCAGCCGCAGCGGCATGAGCAGAGTCCAATCGCCTCATCTGAGATCGTGGGTTGGGATACAGGCCCTGGCAACGCGCTGCTCGATCTAGCGGTGCATCAGCTCTCTGGAGGCACCCAATCTTATGATCAAGACGGCAACTGGGCAGCATCGGGAACACCGGATCAAGCGCTCGTCGCCCATTGGCTACAGCACGACTTTTTTCACCAACCGCCCCCCAAATCGACGGGCAGAGAGCTATTTGGTCAGGCGTATTGGGATCAGTGCGCCCTCGATGCCACAGCCGCAACCCTCAGCTCAGCCGACCTGCTAGCCACCCTCACCGAACTGACGGCAGCGGCGATCGCCCATAGCTACCACAGGTTCCTCCCCCAAATGCCAGATCAGGTGCTGGTCTGCGGCGGCGGCAGTCGCAATCGCTACCTAATGCAGCGGTTACAGGCACTGCTCAGGCCCAGTTCAGTCTTGACCACCGATGACGCGGGGCTAAATGCCGATTTTAAAGAGGCGATCGCCTTCGCAGTGTTAGCGTATTGGAGGATGCATGATGTTCCAGGTAATTTCCCGGAGGTGACAGGTGCCCAACGACCTGCGCTTCTAGGAGAAATCCACATGGCAGGCTAATCTTCCCGTGTTAGCATTACTTGCCATCTATACTCGCCGTCGGAATATTGCGATTAACCACTAAGGACTAGGGCTGTGTCTCACACGTTTTTAATGCAGGCCGGACGCTGGATGTTGCAAGGGAGCTGGCTCGATCGAGATACCATGCCCGTAACGGTAAAGGGCAGAATATTAATTGCATGGAGCCGCGACAACTGGTACACGATGGTCACCCGGTTAAATTTTCCGGGTATCGACCGAGATGAGATTACTTTGCAATATCGAGGCAGGCTCACATCCGGCGATCGCCAATACACCTTCGTGCTTCAGCACAGCCTGCTAGGGCGAGTGGAAGGAGAAGGTTGGGTGGCTCCAGAATCGATCGTGCAGCGGTATTGGGTATTAGACGATCGCCAGCGCCGTACGGGGTTTGAAACGCTCCACCGCCTGAGCGAAAATTCTTACTGTCTCTCTAGCAGCATCATGTCTGGACATTATCTAGCCAGTACCATGGAAGCAACTGTAGAACGTCAAGGAGACCAGTAGAGGCGCTTTCAGCCTAGTCTTCTGCTTCTTTTAGTGGTTCTGCTGCCTCTTCTAGTGTTTCTGCTGCCAGCGATTGAAGTGGCTCCAACGCATCGTCTTCCAAATCATCCATCGACTGCACAATAAACGGCAAACAGGCTCCCTTCAGCCCTCGCCGAATCCGCTCTGGCGTCCCCGGTAGAATTACAAACAGCGGTTGAGTTTGTTCTGCCGCATCGTTCAAAATGTGCTGATAGCGGGGCGGCATCATCCACTCATACCCTTTATCTAGTAGCACCTGGGTATGCCGCCAACGCCCGAGCAAATCCGAAAAATCTTCTTCCGGACGGTAAATAAAGACAAAGATCTCTATCCCTGTCTTGATTTTCCATTCGGGATCACACATTAAAACAGCCACATCGCACGGCAACCGCACAACTTCGCCAGCCCCAACCGTGGCTCCGCCCGATGTGCCCGACATCCCAGCCTGACGAACGCGAATCACGGGCAGCGGAATCGTAATCACGCTCTCATCTGGACGGCGCATGCTCGGAACCATTTCCAGGTAGGGTCGGTGCTGCTTCAGTAAGGCGATCGCCCCTCGTGGGTCACTGTACTCAGCTAGAAGTTCTTCGTAATGAAACTGCTTAATCGCCATTGTGCCTACCTGTCCTCCGTCATATCCCACTTCAACAAAAGATCCCACCTCATTAGAAGCTGTTCATTGGTCTACTGAAAATCTCACTCCAGAAACCTTTCAACAACCCAATCGAGATCTCTCGATAGTTGGAATCGTTATTGTTCTATCTATTTAAACCCCGTCCATCTTGAAACGTGGAGTTTCCCTCACCCTTTTCATATATGCCGAAGGCTTAAAGCCTTTCCGGCTCCCCTCGCCCTTTGGGAGAGGGGCTGGGGGTGAGGGCTAAAACTACAGTTCTCAACATGGACTTGGTTTATCT
>CASBQJ010000323.1 GCA_949127705.1 Synechococcales cyanobacterium PMM_0085 | reverse complement strand
CGTAAGGAGCCTGTCCGTAAGCAGCTTGTCCGTAAGGAGCTTGTCCGTAAGGAGCTTGTCCATAGGGAGCCTGGGCGTAAGGAGCTTGTCCGTAAGGAGCCTGTCCGTAAGCAGCTTGTCCGTAGGGCGCAGTTACATAAGGATTTTGATTTTGCCCATAGGCTACCTGGCCATATGCACCTGGTATCGGTTGGCCGTAGGGCGCAGTTACATAAGGATTTTGACTTTGCCCATAGGGTTGAGCGTAGGCGATTGGAGCTTGCCCGTATATAGGAGAGGCTTGCCCATAGGCAATTTGACTATATTGTGCCGGTACATAAGGATTTGGCACCATGACAGGATTAAAAGCCACACTACCGCTTGAGGCAAATCCAGGCTGGGCGTAGGGGTTATATCCCGAGTTCATCGCCATTGGGCTACTGATACCCCCCATTGGCGCGATCGCCTGAGCTGGAGCCTGGTAGCTAAATGTAGAAGCAGGGCTAGAGCCTGAAATCGGGACGGCAACGGCAACAGGCATCATCATGACGTAACTGCCCGTTGCTGAGTTAAATACAGGTACCGCCCCATTCGGGATGAAACTTTGAGCCGTGGGCTGACCTAGCGGGGCCACACTCACCAGCGGAACAGGCGGCGCATCGGGCAGGGTCTGCGCTACTGCGTTGGCTTCTGGCAAGAAGATCGCAGACGCTGGGGAGCTAACTGTTAGGGCACTCGAAGCGAGTTGGGACGCGCTATTAGCTGACTCCGCTGGGCTAGCCGCCGCGATCGCCACATTAGCAGCTGATGCGCTATTTGGAACCGATAAAGACGCCGAAAGCAGAGGCGCTGACGATTCTAGGGCTGGCGGTTCTGATGCAGAGCGCTCACCGACAGCCGCTGGTACATCGGCCAATGAAGGGGGCTGAAGGCTAACCTGTAACGGTTGAGCCGCTGGCGTTGAAGAAACTGGGTCTGGAACATCTGCTGAGGCAGAGCTAATCGGGGCATTAACGATCGCTAAACTCAAACCTAGCCAAACGACGATTGAACCAGAAGAAGTAGAGAAACTTGAAGACGAGAGACTTTTAAGCAAACCGGGTAATATTGCAGCCATTTACTATTTCCACGTCTTTGTGCAGGTGTTCTTTAAGCAGGGGGGTATCCTGCAATCAGTCAGAGCAGGTGGAACCTTCGCTCTTATCCCTGAGCGATCGCCCAACTCATGTTTAGTCTTAATCATTGAGATCGTCAACTAAGTAAAGCATTTAGGTAGAGTCTTATCCGCTCTAATCTACAACTTGGCTTCAGAGTGATCCGGCTACATTGATTAGTTCATTGAGTATTTATATATGTGTTTATATTTGGCTTAGTTTGTCGAGAATTCAGATCAGCAGTTAGTTGCTTTTGTTAGTTACTTTATAGTCAGCATCCCCTCAATTACCTTATCTATGTTGCCCCACCGCATGTCCTCCATGATGTTCTCGCTTAAATTATTCAGCCGACTGCACCACCTCAAAGCCTCTCTGCTACTGCTGCCCTTGATTATTTCCACCCTTACCCTAAGCGGCTGTGGCCTAACCACTAGCTGGTTTAACACGGGTTTTTCTCCAGCCCCCCTAAACTTAAATCTTCAACAAATACAGGTAACGCCTAAGCCCGGCAGCTACACCATAACAGGTGACACATCTCTCCCCGAAGGAAGTAAAGTCACGGTTTCAGCTGTACGGTATCTCAATGGTGGCGTAGAACTTGTAACAGATTCCAGCTCCGACGTTCCCTACGCCATCTTGGATCGGCAACTAGCGGTGGTGAGTCAAGGGACTTGGCAAACGACTTTAAATATTTGGCAAACTGCCTCTGATGGCCGCTATCAAGAACCTTGGCAACTCAGTCAAACCGAGGCTGGAGTGCTTTTTGAGCCAGATCCCAACATTACTTTTATGGCAACCTTTGACCCAGTCAATCAGCCGGAGGGGTTTAAAATTCAAGTAGAAGGGCAAGACGAAGCCCTGCAGGCAGCCCTAGCCCGATTTACCACAGATGGCGAACTCTATTTGCAATCGAGTAAAACGCTGAGCGTTGCCTTGCCAACAGGCAAAACATCTGCGCCTGCCAAGTCTCGCTTCGACGATACAGTTCGACAAAGTAAGCGTTCAAACGCCAGCAATGCGTCTGGCTCCCCCGTCAATCGATCGCCTCGTTCACCCGGCAATAACCAACAGCCTGCTAGCTGGAGCAACACCAATGCTCCACTTTCGTCAGAAGATTTTATGCGTTAATAGCCTCATTACTTCTGCTTTGCTGTGCGAAAAAATCCAGAGGACTCGGAACAGATTGGTCTGCCATTGGTCTACCAAATAGGGCTAACAGGGTGAGCACCCTAAAAGAGCACCCTAAATTACAGCTAACGGTAACAAATAACGATAGGCTGAACCTTGCCAATACCTTTTGCCCAGAGTCTGAGCTACATGGTTGGATCAACCGTAGGATTAGGGATTAACTAAAACCCACCCTTTTTTGGCAGTGTCGCACTGAGTGTGGCACTGCCAAAAAATGCAGGTGAATTACGTCTGAGTCCTTAGATCAAATGACTGAAACGGGAGGAAATTCTGGTGCACCCTGAAATGGACTTGAAAATTACAACCGCTCAACTGCTGGGTCAGACCGGATTATGGGATGTGGCGATCGCCAATGGGCGAATTGCAGCCATTGCCCCCGTTATTCCGAGTTTTGCGCCAACCATCATTGATGCGGCGGGGCGACTGCTGATTCCGGGGTTGGTGGACGCGCATCTGCACTTAGACAAGGCGCTGCTACTCGATCGCGCTCCGGCGGTAGAGAGCACCTTTGCAGAAGCGATGCGAGAAACCCGGCGGCTGAAGGAAACATTGACCGTTGACGATATTCAAATCCGATCGCGACGGGTGATTGAAAACGCGATCGCCCTAGGCACAACCGCCATGCGCAGCCATGTCGAAGTCGATCCAACGCTGGGGTTGACCGCCATGGAAGCGCTGCTGCCATTGAGGGAAGAATATGCGTGGGGGATCACGCTCCAGCTCGCCGTGTTTGCTCAAGACGGTATTACCAACATTGAAGGCGAAGCAACCCTACTGCGGCAGGCGATCGCCATGGGGGGCGACGTG
>CASBQJ010000322.1 GCA_949127705.1 Synechococcales cyanobacterium PMM_0085 | reverse complement strand
GCTAAAAACAGCTTGGTAGCAAAATTCCGCTAGCCGCTCTTGCGCTGCTGCTTCACCGGGTGCCAGCAAAAATGGGCTGTCCCAAGCAAAACCGAGCTGTTTGGCCGTGGGTAGGGCGATCGCCCCTGCCTGCTGGGCTGCTGCTAGCTCTGCGTCTGTCAGCCCGACTGCCTGCGCCAAAGCGGGGACAGGTTCGGCTTTGGGTTTGGCACTCCAGTTGCGCCAAAACGGCGTGTAGACCGTATAGGGCGCACCGGCTCCGGTAAAAATTTCTTTAGGGGCATGCAGCAGCTGATCCCACTCGGCCTGCACCTCCACCCCCGACTGCCTCAAGGCTTCTGCCACGGTGCGATCGCGCGATCGCCCATAGGGTTCCACATCACGATTCCACAGGACTGCACTAGCTTGGAGGGCGATCGCCAGCTTGGGTAGTGCCACTGCCGGAGCATCCTGTAACACCAGCAGCTGACTGCCGACGTTGGCATAGGCTGCCTGCAACTCACGCAAGCAGCCCAGCATATAGGCCACCCGCGCTGGAGCCACATCATCGCGCTGCAAAATCCCAGGGTCGAGGCAAAACACCCCCACCACCTTGGGGCTACGCTGTCGCGCCGCAGCCAAGCCAATATTGTCCGAAATCCGCAGATCTCGGCGGTGCCAGAAGAGGATAGGGTTGGCCATGGGAAATAAATTTCAAAAAGTCCAGCAATAATCTAGTCGTCTGAGGCGTAAATCTGCCTACCGTTCGTGGTGCAGGCTGGAAGCCTGCGCGGGCAAGATGCCCGCACTACGGTGGCCAATCTTGCGCCGTCTTCTACTAGAGTTTTAAAGCTTCAGCAACTGGCGAGCCAGCAGCAAGCTAGTAATAGACTTAGCGTCTACTGCTTCGCCGTCTAAGATGGCTTGCTCTAACTCTTGAGGCGTGATCAAGACCGTATCGATATCTTCATCATCGTCTTGCGCAGGCGGATGTTCTAGCTTTTCTAAGTCCTGCGCTAAGTAGGCATAAATCACCTCATCGGAATAGCCAGGAGCCAGGAAGAACTGTCCTAGCTTCTGCCAGCTATGGGCCCGGTAGCCTGTTTCTTCTTCAATTTCTCGCTGGATCGTGGTCAGCGGCTCTTCTCCGGGTTCTAGAGTGCCAGCCGGGAATTCCAGCAATCGCCGCGAGGTGGCAAACCGATATTGCCGCACCATCACCAGCTTCCCCTCTGGCGTCACAGGCACCGCCAGCGCCCCACCCGGATGCCGAATACATTCCCAGTCGCCCTCCGACCCATTGGGCAGGCGCAGATGGCTAACTTCAAACTTAAACTTGCGTCCTTGATAGAGCAGGCGTTGCTTGATGCGCTGAGGCGGTTCGTAAACCATAGGGGGAAGGATGAAGGATGAAAGGCTGGAGTTCGCAGGGGAGATAGGAACATGATAGAGGAATTGGCGATCGCCCCAACCTCTTTTCTCCCCTCCATGCGCCCCTCATCCCTCATCCTTCACCAAAAGCACTACGGCGTAAGCGGCGATGCCTTCTTCGCGGCCAACGGGGCCAAGTTTTTCATTAGTGGTGGCTTTGATGCCAATTTGGTCGGGGTCGAGGTGGAGCACGGCGGCGAGGCGATCGCGCATGGTAGCGATGTGGGGCTTGAGTTTGGGTCGTTCGGCCACAATCACGGTGTCTAAATTACCAATTTGCCAGCCTTTGTGATGAATTAATTGATCGACTTGCTCTAGCAATTTGAGGCTATCGGCTCCGGCCCATTGGGGATCGGTGGGAGGGAAATAGTGGCCAATGTCGCCCAAGCTGAGGGCACCCAGCAGCGCATCCATGATGGCGTGGGTCAAGACATCGGCGTCGCTGTGCCCCAGCAGGCCGAAGTCGTGCGGAATGGTCACCCCGCCTAGGATTAAGGGGCGATCGCCCACCAAACGGTGGATATCGTAGCCATTACCAATTCTGAGGGGCATGGGTAAAAAATAGTGGATTGCTCTAGAAAACCTGACCTACCGTAGGCTATCAGCTTTTTGCAGAGCAGTTCGACTGTTATCTTGATAAATTTTGGCACGGTTTTGAGCCGTGGCAAACCGATTATCGTTTGGGATCACGCTGCCCATTAGGTCGGCAGCGCGCTGCCAGCGGCTAGCTAAATCCAACCATTCTGCTCGGGTGGTAGCTTTCTTGCCGTCTACCCCCGCCGCTTCGGCCAGACGCACTGCCTGCACAAACGGATCTGGGGCGGTGGGGCTTGGGCTTGCAGATGGTGTAGATGAAACCTGGGCGTTGGAGCCACCGATTTGTGGAGGTAGCGTTAGCCCCAACCAGTCAAACATCGCCCAACCCACTAGCAGCAGCAGCAGGCCCAGGCTGGCTCCGCCAATCATCATGCCGCGCCAAAATTGCTGATTGGCGATCGCCTCTTTGGGCACATTCGCCACCGGGGTAGCGATCGACAGCAGCCGAGCATGGTGCCAATCTTCGGTTAATCGCTTCAACGGGTTCAACCGAGATAGCAAAATTTCCTGTGACCACAGCAGTTGACCATCGGGATCGCGTTGGACTTCCTGAAGCCACATCAGCTGCTGTTCTCGCACCAGACGACTATTAACATTAATCCGGTGAATATTGCGCGGGCTAATCGATTGTAGAATTTGCCGAATCCGTTCTACTAAAGGCGTTTGTTCGAGCTGTTCAGGGCTAAGCGCTTCACATAGAAGCTGCAACACTCCATGATCCAGCACAGCGCGGGTGCGAACCCCAGAATCGGCCAGTTTCTCGTTCAAGATCTGAATAATTGCAGCAACACTGCCTTGACGAGCCTGCCTGAAAATATCATCGATCGAATCCACCGTTTCCATCATCATCAGGATGTTGATTCGTTAAAAATCTTGCTAAGAGGGCTAAGTGTGAAACATCAATCTGCGATACACAAGTAGAAACAGGCTGAAAGAAATTAAAGTTTAATTAACTATTCCTAACTACTTCAGACTAAATAAACATACCTCAACTTGGGAATTTGGGATCAGATGATGTGACCCAGCAACTTCTAGAGGCATCTTAGTAGATATCCCCTAGACTCTATTCAATATCTGGACAAATCTGATACTTCACCAATCTGCTCTCTATCCTGCTCGCGGCTGCCTTCACCTCTGTTGGCTTGATCTTGCTCAGGGCGTAATCGGTGATCTAAATGCTGGTCGTCGTTAAATCGGCGAATTTGCCACAGCTCACTGTTAAGCCGATTATGGTCGGTGGTCTGCCAGCGCGATCGCTCGATCCAAAATTCAAAAATGGCGGTGTGGTGGGGAGTAATCTGCCAAGTGCGATCGCATCCCATCAGGGATGCTACTAAGTGCTGCAAAATCCAGCTGTGGGTGATAATCCAAATCGTTTCGCCGCTGCGGTGCTGGGCGAGAAGATGGTGGATAAACCGCTGGGCGCGATCCCAGGCATCTTGCAATGATTCGGCTCCGGGTACCGCAATCCAGTCAGGCGAGGCTTCGAGCGCGGCGCAAAGGGTAGGATGTTGCGATCGCGCCTCTGCCCAAGTTAGTCCTGCAAAAATGCCGTTTTGGAATTCCTTCAAGTCGTCGGCGTTAGTAATCTGATAGCTCTTGGCGGCGGATGCAGTGGATAGCACGGCGGGTTCAATCGCCACAACCCGTTCCACCGTCTGTACAGCCCGTTTTAGCGGACTGGTGTAGATTTGAGTCGGCTCGCCCCACTTGACCCATAGCCGCCGACCTAGCTGATCGGCCTGCTGTTGTCCTAGAACCGACAGTTCAAACTCCCCGTGTCCTTGCATCCGTTGTTGTACGTTCCCAACCGATTCAGCATGGCGAATAAACAAGAGCTTCAAATATTCCATAAAGCAGTGAATAAGCTAAAAAGATTATACAGTGAACAAAAATTAACCTTTTCTTTAGTTCTAGTTAGCTCTTTTTCAGCGATAAGGTTGTATGCCCATACCGTATCTGCAAGAGAGTTAGGAAAAGTTCATAAACCAAGATTAATTTAATTCTCAAATGCACCCTCCTAAAGATAGATTAATGGCCAAAACAGACAGATCTGTCATCGAGAGAAATTGTGTTTAGTAGAAAGGCACCAGCCTCGCCACGTTTTGGCTATTAGGGATGACAGCCTTCTTAGACTTAACTCCTAGTAGAAGACGGCGCAAGTTTAGCTACTGTAGGGCGGGCATCTTGCCCGCGCAGGCTGGAAGCCTGCACTACCAATAGTAGGCAGATTTACGCATCAGACTACTAGCAGTCTGAGGCCGGGTTGATTCAAGCTGTACGTATTGCCAAAAGTACAAGAGCAATACTTACTAGGGATTGAAGTAACGTTTTTCAAGCGAAACTTCCCTAGTTCTTAGGTTCCATCGGATAATTTTGGGATACGATAGGTTTTTAAATTGATCCTTACAAAGGATCAATTTAAAAACCTAGTTTCTGCCAATTGGGGCAGGAATTCAGAGCTGCGCATATATCGGTAGGCTCATACATCAATAGAAAGATCTTATAGCTGACCTGCATTTGACCAGCTCTTAAATTTTAAGTAGAAAGAGCCGTCGATAATCAAACGTTTTGCAAGTGTTGTGTTCTCTGCTTTGTAGGCACATTAACGCTTTTAAGTTTGGATTATATGGAGGCCGATTTGCTTAATCTCCCATGTCTGTCAACCTGAAAACTCGTACAACTCGAGTGAGGATATCTAATGGAAACACTAGCCTTTACCCATGCCGCAGTAGCCTACGAAGACCCTAATCCGGCTCCCGAATTACAGATCAACTTGGAAATTCCCAGTTCTGCCTGGGTAGGAGCACTGTCTACAGCCGTGGTTCTTTCTGCTGTAGTAGGCACTGCCCCCAACGCCGAAGCCGCTGTGCGCTTGGGCGATTTTTGTTCAGCCGTGGGTCAGGTTCAATCCTCTCTGCTCAGAGAAGGGTATGACGCGGGTGGTGTAGACAGCTCGTTTGGATCTGGTACCTTACGTGCCGTTCAGAGATTTCAATCCGACAACGGCCTAGCTGCCGATGGCGTAGTGGGTTCTCAAACAGCAAGTGCTCTGGGTCTGAGAGGTCCTGCTTTCTCAGCAGGAAATCGCTGCTATGACGATGGTGACGTTGGGAATAGTGGTGGCACCGTCGTCAGCACTAATGGCAGCGCGCTCACCGTTCGCTCTGGCCCTGGTGGTGGTTATACCGCTGTAGACTACTTGGCTAACGGCACTCCAGTTACTGTGACTAGAACCTCCGGTGGTTGGTCAGAAATTAATGGTGGTGGTTGGGTTGCATCTGACTGGTTGGGCAGTGGTGGTATTGGTAGCCCTGGTGGTGATACTGGCACCAGCGACGATGGTTTTCTAACTGTATCTACTAACGGTAGTGATTTGGTCGTTCGATCGGGTCCTGGAATGGAATATGAGGCTGTTTCGTATCTAGCCAATGGTAGATCTGTTCCTTACAGAGACTACTCTGGTGGTTGGTATCAGATCACCGACAACGGTTGGGTTTCGTCTAGCTGGGTGTACTAAGTTCTCGGTTATGTAGCTTTGCTAAAAAAACAGCGTGTCTCTGAGGGACACGCTGTTTTTTCTCAAGGAGCGCAGCCCAGCCTAAGCCTAGTTGTAGCGTATGGCGATCGCCCTGCTAGTTTCTATGGCGAAGTGCTCCAAAAAACCACCCTTGAAGCATCCTCTAATTTAGATACCACTCCCTTATTGTTGGGCTAAAACGGTTTGGAGGGCGCTGGCAACTTGCGATCGCGACATAGCGGGCTGAATACTGGTTAAGTATAGGAGTTGGATAATAGCTCGATCTTCTGCACTGTACTGATTAACGTTTGACTGACCTTGATAAAAAATGCTGTCTTGGTAGCGCCAAGAATCTCGCACTAGCCCCATTATTTGGGTAAGTTCTTCTCGTATTACACTGCTACGTTCACTCTGGCTAACTCGATGGCTGTCTGTGATTAAAATTCTGGCGCGATTAATTACACCTCTGTCCCAGAACGTTCTAAAAAATCCTGAGCTGCCGGGTGCATAGTTTGGCTCTATCCGTCTAAACTCTGCTTGGGAGGCGTAGATAATTTCCACATTAGGGTTGTTATCGTCGAGAGTGAGCTGCACTCCGCTGCCATTGATCAGCCCATTGATTTCTCCTATGACTGTATTTAGGGCGGCGATGTCTTCGTTAGTACGAGTGCCGGTCACCTTAATTCGAAGATTTTGATTCCATTTACGAATGAGCTGGTTAGAGTTTCCCCACTCCGATCCCAGCGCTATTTCCATAAAGTAATCGATTTGCGCCTGGGTAAATCGAGTCGGTTGGAGTCGCCCTG
>CASBQJ010000321.1 GCA_949127705.1 Synechococcales cyanobacterium PMM_0085 | reverse complement strand
GCATGTGGGCGATCGCCTTGGCCAATGCCCCATCGAGTCCCTGCGCCTGATGGGCAGACGCGACCGGGCGATCGAGCAGGCGCGGCTGCTGTTGGCGCGTGGCCGGGTCTTGCACCGATAGGGTTGCCGCTCCCGAAGTGCGAGACATCAGGGCAATCAAGGGAAAGGCCGCATCGGCTCCGATTGCGGCGGCAATTTGATCGCGAGTAGACGTCACCCCATGCCACAGCAGATCGGCTGGCGTAGGATCGTCTTTGAATAGTTCTAGCCGCCCTTTTTCTAGCCGAATGGCCGCATTTTCTAATGGCACCCCAGCAAAATATAGAAAATGGCTACTGGTGCGAAACGGGTATATATTGGCCGGAAAGTTGCGAGCACTGCTGCGCCCGGACCACAAAACAACGGGTACATCAATCAACGCGGCCAGCTGGTGACGACGCTGCTTGAGCGTTTCTGCCAGAGGCAGGCGAGCAGTCGATGGGGGAAGGTCTTGAATCTGCATCTTTTAATTGTAAAGAGTCTCAGCCCTGACCTGAGAAAACTTCACACCCGCTGACTATTGGCTGGTCTGCGCCAAGACGCCATTCAGAAAAATGTCGGCAATCCCTTCTGCCATCTCTTTCATGGCGTCAGGAGAAGACTGCTCGGGCATTAGGGTATCTCGGCTAAATCCAGCTACGGTAAACATGCCCAAAAACACCTGAGCCACAACCCGAGGATTCATCGGTCGGTAGATGCCGCGCTCCATCGCTGTTTGAAAGAATGCTTCGGCTACGTCTGTCATTTTGACAATGACTTCAGCCTGAATCCGATCGCGCAAATCGGGATGAAACTGCGCTTCTATGAAGCAGACCCGCAACAGATCGGCATTTTGATGCAGGTTCAGCATCCGTTTTTTCATCACTTGGGCGATCGCCTTATAGCTGCCCATCTCACTCAACTCGGTGAGCAAATCCGTCAGAATTTCAACCCAACCCTGCGTCACCACCTCAACTAAAATGGCCTTCTTATTTTCAAAATGGCGAAATAGCGTCCCCTCTGCCACGCCAGCCGCCTCAGCTAAGTCGTGAGTGGTCGTGCCATCAAACCCGCGCCGCGCAAACAGCCGCTGTGCCGCTTGCAAGATTCGCGATCGCGTTTCGCCCTCGGATGGAGAGGGGCGACGAAAAATTTGCATAGCCTGATCCTCAGCGTGACGAACATTCTAGATTGACGCCACCTAAACAATTGCTGCACAGCAGCAATTAAGCGGGAGGTGTATCGAATATTGTCTAATGCAGAAGCAGGTAATCTGCTTGAGGTTTACAGAACTTAGGATCTATAAAATTCCCGACTCCAAACTAATGAGATCGGGAATTTATAAGATTAACTGAACGGTAAGCAGCCTACAGCCCCTTCAACAAGCCAACTAAACCGTGGTGAGTTAACACTTCGAGCACTAGCATCGACACAAACCCGATCATAGCCAAACGCCCGTTTAGCTGCTCTGCATAGTCGGTGAAGCCTGCTCGCGACTCAGCATCCACATACATCGTAGGTTCGACGGCGTACACGTTCTGACGACCTTGCTCTTCGGTAACAACACCACTTCTCATGACGGCTTCCTGGGATAATTTTGTGTGACTGCGCTTATGTAAATAAATGTAACAGACTTATTTAGTTTTGTAAACTATTGTCATAAAAAGCTATTGCCATCGAATGCAAACGTACGCAAAAAAATGAGTGAGGCGATCGCTAAATCGCCCCACTCACTTTTCTAATAATCAGCTCTAGAACTCAAGCAGTCTGTTATGACTTGGATATTACTTGGACACGCCTACAGCCTGCACAACTGCATCCTTGGTGTAATTGTTCCAGAGACGAGCCAGTTCATCTGCTCGTTCACGCCAGTCGGGCGTGATTTGATACATGCGACGAGGTCTGCCTCTGCCTTCGACCTTTTTCCAGTAACCGACAATGGCAGCGGCATCCTCCAAAAACTTGAGCGCACTGTATAGAACAGTATCAGACAAGCGATAAGTAGGATATTCAGTTTCTAGCAGATTGATCAGTTCTGTGCCGTAGGAATCTTGGCGCAGCAGCACCGCGAGCACATAGCAGACCGCTAGCTCCTTATTCAGATAAAAAGGAGGCGGAGTTTCAAAGAACTTGTAAATTTCGTCAAGTGTGGTTGTCATACGGTTCAGCCCAATCAAAATGTTCAATACATACCGAAAGTCCCTAGCGGGGGGCTGGGAGGGGGACTGTTTTGCTCGCTTACGCGCCAGCTTAGCAAAGCCTGTTGAGTCAAGCCTATATAGCAAGCTTGAACAGACCGTTACAAACAGCTATGAACGTTGTAAAACAGAAGATGCAGACCAGATGGAATCTGAAGTCGCTTCTGGCAATTGAAGTAACTACACAGGTGAAATGCCGAGCGATCGTGTCGAGTCATTCAAGTTTCTACAGTAGCAAATTTGTAGGTTCCTACAGATTGACCACTAAAACAACCTTGCCCTTAAAACAGTTGTGATGCTAATGTCAGCCTCCTGGCATCTCAGTAAATGAGATTTATTAGCAAGTATCAAAAGAACCTTAGCACCATTACTAGCGTCCATTGACTAGATTTGCAGACAAGATTGGGAAACAAGACTATTCTCGAACAATTGGTTACGGCTGAATATTAATAATTTTAGTCCGTGAACCGAAATTCGTCTCTCAGACCTTAGACGTATTTTGCTCTCCAAACTAAAGTTATTTTGTACTATATGTGACACTTATAAAATTGGCAGGGGAATATTTGAGGGAGTCTTTGGGATTAAACTAATCCTGCCCGGAGCGCAACCACCGCCGCCTGCACCCTGTCATCTACGGCTAGTTTGTTCATAATGCCCCGGACGTGAGTTTTTACCGTATTGGGGCTGAGATAGAGCACAGCCGCAATTTCTGGATTGCTGCGTCCTTCTACCATCAGCTTTAGCACCTCTACCTCCCGTTGGGAAAGCTGCCCCACGGCGATCGCATCGGCTGAGTTAGTTGGCGATTTGAGGTGGTCTAGCACCTGCCTTGCCACCAGTGGGTCGAGGTAGCTTGCCCCGTCTCGCGCAGCGGCGATCGCGGCCAGCAATCGCTCAACGCTGGTGCCTTTGACACAGTAGGCATCAGCACCTGCCGAAAGTGCGGCAATGACTTCATTCTCAGTAGTATGCGACGTCAGCATGACGATGCGAACATTGGGCAAGAGCGCTTTTATTTTCGCGGTAGCGGCAATGCCGTCCATTCGGGGTAAGCCAATATCCATCACAACGATGTCGGGCTTGAGCTTAACTGCTGCATCAATGGCCAAATATCCATCATCGGCGCGCCCGACCACGTCAATATCGGGCTGGCTGGCTAAAGATTGCTCTAATCCCAACTGCATCATGGGATCATCTTCCACAATCAGAACCCTGACGATTGATAGCTCAGTCGGTTCGTTCATGCAGATACTCCATACTATCGAGGTAGCAATACTCATAACGTAAGGGTTTAGCTTAGCGCCTAAAGTCCCCTCTTAGCTAGGCGGGGGAGCCGATGACCCTGGGGGCGTTTTCAGGGCTGTATCTACCTGGCATAAAAGCGCGTCTAGTGTAGAAGAGTTATCCAGAAGCACATCTGCTAGTTTGATTTTTTGGTCAATCGGCATTTGGCTATCAATTCTGGCTTGGATTTGGCTCAAGGTTAGGCGGCTACCGGCGGCACCTTCAATTTCTCGCTGCATGAGGTGCTCAATCTGCTGGTCGTGGGGACACGCTACCACCCAAATTTCGGTAGCTAGGTCACTCATGCGGGCTTCAAACAGCAGGGGAACGACAAGAACGCTGGTAGAACAGCCTTGCAG
>CASBQJ010000320.1 GCA_949127705.1 Synechococcales cyanobacterium PMM_0085 | reverse complement strand
GACCTACCTCGTATTCCCAACGGTCGCATTGTAGTGACTATCGACCCAGGTCATGGCGGTCGTGATCCAGGAGCTGTAGGAATTGGGGGGCTGCGAGAAAAAGACGTGGTGCTCTCCGTTTCCCAGCAAGTTGCGTCCTTGCTACAGCAGCAGGGGGTACAAGTCGTGCTCACCCGCCAAGACGATCGGGAAATTGAGTTAGAACCTCGGGTTCAAATTGCCGAACGGGCAAATGCTGACCTATTCGTCAGCATTCACGCCAATGCGATTTCGTTAGATCGCCCTGATGTCAATGGCATTGAAACCTACTATGCGTCTGAGTCAGGGGCACGGCTCGGACGCGTTATTCATGCCAGCATGGTGCAGCAGACGGGCATGAATGACAGAGGATTACGGTCAGCCCGGTTCTATGTGATTCGCAATACCTCCATGCCTGCGGTGCTGCTAGAGATCGGATTTGTCACGGGGGCGCAAGATGCAGCCCGTTTGTCCGATTCCCGCTGGCGTACGCAGATGGCAACTGCAATAACTCAGGGTATCCTGCAATATATTCAGCAAAACTTTTAACCCTCCTGAGTAGCCTGTGTCTAATTCCTTCACCGTAGCGTCAACCGAACCCCTGCCCAACGGTCAGCCTGAAGCTCCCCTTAGCACCTCCCAGATTGCATCCTGCTCCCAGGCTTTGCTGCCCACTGCTCCACCTGAACCGCTTCAACCCGCTCGCATCGGCGTATTTGACAGCGGGGTGGGGGGGCTAACGGTCTTACAGGAGCTATCTCGCCAACTGCCGCTTGAATCCATTCTTTATTTTGGCGATACGGCTCGGGTTCCCTATGGCACTCGCTCAGAAGCAGAAATTCTCCGCTTTGTGCGTGAAATTTTGGCCTGGATGCAGTCAGAGCAGGTCAAAATGGTGGTGATGGCGTGTAATACCAGTTCTGCTTTGGTGTTGGATGCGGTCCGCTCAGAGTTTAATTTACCGATTTTAGGCATCATTTTGCCAGGAGCCAGAGCGGCGGTACAGCGAGGTAGGCGAATTGGCGTAATTGCCACTCCGGCGACAGCGGCCAGTCATGCCTATCGTCATGCCATTCAGGAAATTGAGCCGACGGCTGAGGTGTGGCAAGTCGGGTGCCCGGAGCTGGTTCCGTTGATTGAGCAAGATCGGATTATGGATCCCTATACCAACCAGGTGCTGCGTACCTATCTCGCCCCTCTAGTCGCACAACAGATTGATACGCTGGTCTATGGTTGTACACACTACCCTCATCTAGCACCCGTTTTGCAACAGATCCTCCCCCGCTCGGTGCAACTGGTGAATCCGGCTGTCGATCTGGTGCAGGCGATCGCCCAAGAGCTTGATTTACTTGGACTGCGCAACACTCAACCGTCGGTTCTCCCAACTCGTTTTGGTGTCAGTGGCAGCCCAGAAACCTTTGCTACTGTTTCGATGCAGTGGTTGGGATACCTGCCAACTGTGGAGCATGTAGATATTGCCAATGTGTTGAGTAATTCTGCTAAGTAGATCGGCACCTGGCGCTACACATCCGCATCAGACGCGTAGGCAGAAATTATGCCATCTACCTTCAGCACCTGTAAATTGATCGCGATCGCGTTTTGCTCCCAGTAATCGAACGGTTCAAACGTCCTGAGAAGATTTGAACCGTCAAGGCGTGTTTTATCCCCAATCTTAATTTATCCACACTGACAGGGGAGCGATCGCCTACCATCAGATAAGGAACGTTTGCGGATTGGGTCATGCAGTTTATCGACCAGGCGGAAGTTGAAGTATTGGCAGGCAATGGGGGCGATGGCAAGGTAGCCTTCCGCCGCGAGAAATATGTGCCTGCTGGAGGGCCATCTGGCGGCAATGGGGGACGCGGTGGCTCTATTCTACTGGTGGCCGATGAGAGCTTGCAAACCCTGCTGGACTTCAGGTATTCCCGCATTTTTAAGGCAGAATCTGGGGAGCGCGGTGGTACCAAAAACATGACCGGAGCGTCTGGCGAAGACCGGATCATTCACATTCCCTGCGGCACGACGATTTATGATGCCGAAACGGATGAACTATTGGGCGACCTGATTGAGCCGGGTCAAACTCTGCTGATTGCTAAAGGTGGCAAAGGCGGACTGGGCAATGCCTGTTTTCTCAGCAATCACAACCGTGCTCCTGAAAACGCTTTCCCTGGTTCACTTGGCGAACAGCGTAAGATTCGGCTAGAGCTAAAGCTGCTGGCCGAGGTTGGCATTATTGGCCTACCCAATGCGGGTAAGTCTACCTTGATTTCCTCTTTGTCTTCCGCCCGTCCTAAGGTAGCTGATTATCCCTTCACCACGCTGGTGCCAAACCTGGGCGTGGTGCGCAAGCCGTCGGGCGATGGGACTGTGTTTGCCGATATCCCTGGATTGATTGAGGGGGCGCACATGGGCATTGGCCTGGGGCACGACTTTTTGCGCCACATTGAACGTACCCGTGTGCTGCTGCATTTGATTGATGCCACCCAGGAAGACCCGATCGCTACCTACCACACCATTCAAGCTGAGCTAGATGCCTATGGTCGCGGCTTGCCCAACCGCCCCCAGGTGATTGCGCTAAATAAGGTGGATGCGCTGGCCGGCGACATGGAGATGGTGGAGGCGATCGCCACCCAACTACGTGAGTTGAGTCCTGCCCCGGTGTTCATCATTTCTGCGGTGGCGCGAATTGGCCTAGAGCCGATGCTGCAAGAAATCTGGCATCAGCTAGACCAAATTACGCCAGAACCGGTGACCTTGCCGGACGGTGAGCTAAAACCTGGAGTGGAGGCGATCGCCCTAGAGCCGTTAGCCGCCGTAGGGCGATCGCTGCTGTAGTAGATGTTGCTCACGTATTGTAGAGACGCGATTAATCGCGTCTTTCCTAAAGCCCTACCAATTTGGCGCTGGTGTCCCACATCCGCTGTGCTTTTTCATCATCGCGGGCTTGGGGGGATACCGTTTGCACAAACGACTTGCCGTCTTTCTTCTGGCGGTTGCCCCAGCTCCAGTACGCGCCCGATTGCTTATAGTCTGGGTCGGCCACCACTATGGCGACCCGTTCCCCCGACAGCTCTTGAGACACGTAGCCCCCCGTGATATTCTTTTGGAACCAAGGGAAAATCTTTTGGAACAGTGGATAGTGGTTACGGAACAGCGGCGTGTCGGCTACGCAGCCCGGATAGAGTGAGCTAAACGTGATCCCGGTGGCGTCGTGATAGCGCCGATGCAGCTCGCGCATGGTCAGCACATTGCACACCTTGCTGTCTTTATAGGCTTTGACGGGTTCAAACGCCTTGCCGTTAATCATGGTGATCGGAGCCTTGAAGCCGGCTTCAAACCCTTCAAAGTTGCCCAAGTCGGGGCGCGGCGGAATTTTGCCACCCAGTTCATCGGGGTTGTGGGTGACGGTGCCCAAAATCACCAGTCGCGGATCGCCCGATCCTGAGTGCTTCAAATCATCGATCATTAAATTGCACAACAGAAAATGACCGAGGTGGTTGGTGGCAACGCTCAGCTCATACCCATCGGGGCTGTAGAGCGGGGCTTTGAGCAATGGCATATAGATAGCGGCATTGCACACCAAGGCATCTAGCGATTTTCCACTATCGCGAAATGTGGTGACGAATTGGCGGACGCTGCTTAAATCGCCCAGATCAAGGTGCATCACGGTGTAGCTACCCGGTGCCATGCCAACCTCTTGGGCAACCCGTTCCGCTTTGGGCAAATCGCGACAGGCCATTACCACATGCCATCCCCGCTTGGCCAGGGCTTTGGCTGCATATAAGCCAACTCCGGATGAGGCACCTGTAATTACGACCGTTGACGGTTGATGTTGTTCCATTTTGCGCAGACTCTTGCTAAAACTCTATTGATTGCGTTGGATTGATTGCATTGGATTGATTGCATTCGATAGCTGCAATGCATTGCAGTGATCTGAAGGCGTGTACCCATTACTTTCTAATATTTTTTTGTAAAAATGCGGTTTTGCCGCGCTTTTACAAAGAAAGTTAAAATTTGACCCTCAGATAATTTTGTCAACACCGCCTGCTCAACCCACAAGCAATAACTCTAGACCATTAATCCCCATATTTTCTGCTCGGTTGAGACTAGAAGTCTTTGATCTTATAGTACAAAAGCTTTGCTCAGAGCTTGGTAGGATTGAAGCAGTCTGCTCAAAGATTGGGCCGTTGACCTTGGATTCTCTGTGACCTACGAACCGCTCCATCATAAATATCGGCCTCAAACATTTGCTGAACTAGTGGGGCAAGAGGCGATCGCCACCACCCTCACCAATGCGCTGCGGCAGCAACGGATTGCGCCTGCCTACCTATTTACGGGGGCACGGGGCACGGGCAAAACCTCTAGCGCCCGCATTTTTGCCAAGTCGCTCAACTGTCTCACCAGTGAAGTGCCAACTGAAAAACCCTGTGGCAAGTGCGATGCCTGCCGCATGATTGCGCTGGGCAATGCGCTAGATGTGATCGAAATTGACGCGGCTAGCAATACGGGCGTAGACAATATCCGCGAGCTGATTGAGCGCGCCCAGTTTGCCCCAGTGCAGTGCCGCTACAAGGTTTATGTGATTGACGAATGCCACATGCTCAGCTCGGCGGCTTTCAATGCCTTGCTGAAAACGTTAGAGGAGCCGCCGCTGCATGTGGTGTTTGTGCTGGCGACCACCGATCCCCAGCG
>CASBQJ010000319.1 GCA_949127705.1 Synechococcales cyanobacterium PMM_0085 | reverse complement strand
GCGCAATCAAAATCCGCTGGGCTAGTTTGGCAATGTCGGGGTCGAAACCGGGCATCAGCTGATCGAGCGCTTCGATCATCGTCACTTCGCAGCCCAGGGCAGTGTAGACATCGGCAAACTCTAGCCCAATGTAGCCGCTGCCAATGATGGCCAGCCACGGTGGCAGCCAGTCTAGTTTGACGGCATCATCGCTCGTGAAGACGGTTTTGCCATCAATTTCAATCCCTGGGGGCACAAACGGGATAGATCCCGTGGAGAGCATAATATGTTCGCCAGTGATGATTTTTTCGCCATCGGGGGTTGCGATCGCGACCTGCTGTGTGCCTGCCAGTTTGCCCCAGCCGTGGATCGTATCGACCCCTAGTCGCTTGAGGCTATTGGTCAGGTCACCGCGAATTTTATCTACCAGGTTTTTGGCATGGTTGGCGATCGCCGCTCGGTCAAACCCAACGCTGCCCAGCTGAATGCCTAGCGCTTGTAGGTGATGCGCATCGCGGAGTTCGCGCACTCGCCCCGACGCGGCCAGCAGCGCCTTCGACGGAATGCAGCCTCGGTTCACGCAGGTGCCACCCATATCCGCCGCTTCAATGATGGCCGTTTTTAAGCCACAGCTCACCGCATGCAGCGCCGCTCCATGCCCCCCGACTCCGGCTCCAATAATTACCAAATCGTAATCGAATGCTTGACTCACTTCAGCCTCTCCGTGAGGAATATTCTATGACTTTTACCAAGGTTCTGGCAGAATCCTGGTAGCTCTCGCCTAGTAGTTCTCTATTCTGTAACCGCTCTGCAACAGCGTGTGGGGCAGCGATCGCCCACAGAACCCCTACGACCTTACCACTACCTAAATTTTCAAGGGTTCAGGTCAATTCGGCAACACCTCAACCAAAATTACATCAAAGCTTAAATTTGATTGATACTCCCAAGCCCTAAAGGGACGGGGATTCTTGAACAGCCCAAATACGGACTTTCAAAGGCGCAATCAAAGCGCCCCTACTGACTCCATCGAGATTGAAACCCAATTTCGCCGCTACTTTTCTAAGGATGTTTGCTGCTCCGTTGCAGTCTGCATTGATGCGGAAACCATCTGCTGAACGATACAAACCACGCTTAACCCGTTTGCCAGACTCTTTCCACCCTTCGGGTTTTGCACCGAACGTAGGTAGTTCATCAGAATCTAGAAAACTTGCCTTGCTGGTATAGCTCTCTTCAGTCTCAACAAACCTTAGACCGAACTGCTCACACAGTTGAGCGATGCGGTCTTTTAGTCTGGCTGTGGGAATTTGGACCAACTTTTGATTAGTCTTTGAACCCAAATTAATCTCTTGCCGCTGCCCTTTGTTCCAACCAAAAACAACCGTTCCAATTTTGTTTTCAATACAGTGCTTCAGCACTAGCCGAGCCGCCTTGTTCACAGCGTCTCTAATCTGTCGGTTCCGCTTTTCGGTGATACCCGCTAACTGCTTAGACCAAAAGCCCTGTGGCTGATTCTCTTTCAGTACCGAAACTCGTTTGTTGTACCACTGGTTCAACGATTTCAGGTGCAAGCCATCAATCATGAAACTGGTTCCAACATTGCTAAGGCAGGTTAACCAGTTATTCAAGCCAGGGTCGATTCCTAGCACTCGGTTGATGTCAACATCGGCTTGAACTGTTTCGACTTTGTAGACAAGCTCCAAATAAAACTGACCATTCCTGGGCAAGATTCGATACTCTCTAATCGCTTTGTATTCAAGGTTTGACGGCATTGGCAGATAAAAACAGTCAATGTCAAACCAAGCCTTAACTTTGCTGCCTAGAGGGAATCTAAGACCCTGTTCCTTGAGCTTTACGGCTTGACCGGGAAACGTGACGAGGGCTAAACCACCCCTGCGATATCCAGGGAGCTTAGGGCGCTGCTCAACTTTCCCAGCCCTGACCGCTTTGAGCAATCCAAAGAACGATTTAAACGACTCTGCAACGGTGGTCAGGCATTGCTGGGCAACTTGAGAATGCAGAGCTTGGAAGTGAGGATTACGGCTCATCTCACGATGCAAGTCAAACTTACTGGGAACCTTGCCAGTCTTAAAGTACAACTGCCTAGACAGATAGATCCCGCAGTTGCCAAGTTTGACGGACTCGCCACACACGAACTCTAGAACTGCCTTTAATTCTGGGTCTGGATTAATTCGTATCTGTTGGCAACCAAAACTAGACATTACCTTTCAAGTCACTCCATTCCAAATCTTGTCGATAGCGATCGTGATTAACCCCGTAGAACTTAGAGAAAATATCCACAACTTCTTTATTGATAACCCTCGTGAGCCTGCAATCAGTTCTCTGGGTTAAGCCCGTTTTCGTCAAAATCTTTCCGTTGACTGGGGGATTAAAAAGAGAAATCATCTCTAGTTCAAGGCTTGAATAATTCAATCTTGTTGAAACAATCCATGCTATTTTTGTACAGCCTAATTCGGAAAGAATTTTTAGTCTGTGATGATATCTCCATCGACTATTAAGAGATACAGACTTGCCTACATAAAGAACTTCACTTTGAGAATTTATTGCAAAATAAACAGCGGTGAGACTAGGCAGTAATTCTCTATTCGAGAATTCGACAAAAGGCAAGGCATCAAGATTCATTGTCTTCATACTCCCTGATTAACCGCCGAATAACTCCTGATAGGCTAATACCCCACTTAGAAGCAAGAGCTTCTATTTTTTGCCTCTCTATATCGTCAAGCTGTACAGGTAATGCTTTTTTCTTCATATCATTATGATAGTATATTGATGTCATAATGATATGAAGTTCTGATGTCTAATTTTCCAAGGCGGCTAAAGCCCGCGACCGCTTACATCCCCATGTCTGAAGCCAGGGGCTTTAGCTCGCTTTTCGGTAAATTCCCTGACACCTAAACTGGTCGAAATGTGTAGGCTGAGCTTTGAAGAGATTCTAAGGACTGCCCACCCGTTTTCGCCTGTGTGATTTGAGGAGTCAAACGCTATGCATTCTAGTCAGCAAGAGCTACGCCAAGCTGCCACTCAGGCTTTTATGGAAGCGCTTGATCAACTCGATCAACGTTTGCACATACCGGAAGCCAACAATCACCCCTCAAATGAGCAATCTCAAGGTGAGCAATCTCAAGGCACCCAATCTATCTCGTCTGCACCCAAGGCTGGCGCTCCAAACCCTTATAGTGCTGCAATTACGGTTCAGGCGTTAGAAGAGGCTGTGGCCGATATTGATCAATTTACCCGAACTAGAGGCCAGTAAGTGAAAATAGCAATAAAGGCAGAGACAAATGTCTCCTGCCTATTTCTTATGGCGCGGCCTGAGTGCGCTGCCGTTTGGCTTCGTATACCAGCAACGCAGCGGCGATCGCCACATTCAACGACTCAACCCCTGCTGCGAGTGGAATGCTGACCTGCACATCGGCGGTGGCCGCTAGGTTCTCCGATAGCCCATTGCCTTCATTTCCTAGCAGCAGCAGCGTGGGACCCGTCAAGTCGGCCTGCCAGTAGGGTAGGGGGGCGTTGGGCAGCGTGGCAACCACCTGAATGCCGTGCTGCTTGCAGCGTTGCACGTCGCCAGACAAATCCTCGCTCGTGCTCATGGGGAGGCGAAACCACTGGCCTGCGGTGGCGCGCAGCACCTTGGGATGATCTAGATCGACGCTGTCTGCACTGAGCCATAGCCCCTCAACGCCCGCAGCGGCGGCGGTGCGAATGATGGTGCCGAGGTTGCCAGGATCTTGTAGGGTTTCCAGGGCGATCCCCAAGCTGATGGCGTGATTTAACGGCTGGGTGGCTGTCTCCCGGCGAGCCGTGGCCACAATGCCGTCGGGGCTGGTAGTGGTGGCGATCGCCTCAATAATTGCGCCGCTGACTAGTTCCACTCGGGTCGCTTGCTGGGCAACCTGTAAGTACAGAGTGGGGTGGCGATCGCACCACTCGGGTGTGCAGCAAACCACCTCCAGAGGCCAGCCCGTGGCATAGGCTTCCTCCACCAGGTGGGTTCCTTCTAACAAAAATGCCCCTTGTTCTTGCCGCTGTTTAGCCTGATGCAGCTTTCGCAACTGCTTCACGAGCGGATTTTGCAAACTGGTCAGCATGGATTATTCTGAGGGCGCGGTTAACTTTGATCCAATTCGGGGTGATTAAAATTCTGTTTCAAAACTTAATCAATTCATCAGTAAAATTGACCTGCCTCGCGATGGCAGCCATGATCAAGCGCAGACAAAAGCGGCAACGATTCAGCCTCGTGAATCATTGCCGCTCTTGATACCCACCCCATGCGGAACCCGGGACTTGAACCCGGAAGTCTTTGCAAACACTAGAACCTGAATCTAGCGCGTCTACCAATTCCGCCAGTTCCGCATCAGCGCATGTTTGGGCTGCGGTCTACAATCATGCAGCATACTGCTAACATCAGTCAACCTGTAGCAGTCAAAAAATCTGTGCTCCGGCATCTCGGTTTAACTCAATCGTATCCATCAATCATCTCCATACCCATAGACAGCTGAAAACTTTCCGGTAGAATCAAGACCAAACGGACAGATCCGGAACGTTCAACGTTCAATCCCACCTAAGTTTGGCAAAATCCGATTTTAAGTCGTACCATTTACAGGCGAATTCTGGAGGACACGCTCATTACTCCCTCTCAAAGCTTACCCAGTTCTACCCCCTCCCCTGAGGACGGTACTCCCATACTCCATATCCAAGGGGGATATTCGCTACATGGCGAAGTTCGTATTAGTGGTGCAAAGAATTCAGTTTTGGCAATTATGGCCGGATCTGTACTGTGCCCACAAGACTGTCGTCTCCGCAATGTGCCTGCCCTCATGGACATTGAACGCATGGCCGAGATTTTGGCGACCCTGGGGGTAAAACTCAAGCGAGATGGCGACTCTCTAGAAATTGACGCCCGTCATCTCAGCCAATCGAAAGCGCCTTACGAGCTAGTGAGCCAACTGCGCGCTAGTTTCTTTGCCATTGGGCCGTTGCTGGCTCGCCTAGGGGTCGCCCGGATTCCGCTGCCGGGTGGCTGCGCCATTGGTGCCCGCCCGGTTGATCTACATGTGCGCGGGCTTCAGGCCATGGGCGCAGATGTTCATATTGAGCATGGCACGGTTCATGCCTGCATCCCAGGTACCAGTAAGCGGCTCAAAGGTGCCAGAATCTACCTCGATTATCCAAGCGTAGGGGCAACCGAAACGCTGATGATGGCGGCAACTCTGGCCGATGGCGAAACGATTTTAGAGAATGCGGCTCAAGAGCCAGAAGTGGTTGATCTAGCCAACTTCTGTCGGGCGATGGGTGCCAAAATTCGCGGTGCGGGCACCAATACGATTACGATTGCCGGGGTGCCCAGTTTGCACTCGGTAGACTACTCCATCATTCCTGATCGGATTGAAGCCGGCACGTTTTTGGTTGCAGGTGCCATCACCCGCTCCGAACTCAGCGTGTTCCCGGTGATTCCTGATCATATGACAGCGGTGATTGCTAAGCTCAAAGCCATTGGGGCAGATGTAATTCAAGATTCTGGCAATCGGCTGCGAGTGGTACCTGGCGAGTTGCACATTGGTACCGACATTGAAACCTTGCCCTATCCGGGTTTCCCCACAGATATGCAGGCTCAATTTATGGCGCTGTTGACCCTAAGTGAAGGCGATAGTGTGGTGTCTGAAACTGTGTTTGAAAATCGGCTGCGGCATGTAGCAGAGCTAAACCGGATGGGGGCTGATATTCGGCTCAAGGGCAATCACGCCATTATTCGCGGTGTGCCGTTGCTGTCGGGTGCGCCTGTGCTGGCTACGGATCTGCGCGCATCAGCAGCGCTGGTGTTGGCGGGGCTGGCGGCAGGTGGAACAACTAGCATCCAGGGTCTGCACCATCTCGATCGGGGCTATGACAATATCGAAGGGAAGCTCCGAGCAGTTGGCGCAAAACTGCAACGCGTGACCGGTGAGGCGATCGCCAGTGATGCCATCGTCGCCCCGTCACCTGTTCCTACGGCTGGGATGTAAGGTCTGGCGATCGCGCTGGTTTATGGGCGTCCCCAGCCCAAGGCTCCAGATAAAAAGGCATCTCGCTGAGCGAGATGCCTTTTTATCTGGAGTAACACCACCATCCCGACAGGAAAAGTGTAGATTCAGGCTTTGATTTTGGTGTATGATAGCTCCCAGCAAGTAAGTCTCGTATTCCGAGCGACGAGCCGTAGTTAAAAGCATCCACGCAGCCATCCTGAGTCAAAGGAGTAGATAGATCAATGGTATTCCAGTCAAAATCCCGGTTATCGCAGCAGTTTTTGAGTTTGGTGTTGGTCGGTGTCGGTCTAAGTGGGGCGATCGCCGCATGCAGCCCCAGCCCCAGCGGTACAGATGCAGCTGGCAGCTCTGCCGCTACCTCCAAAGAAACAGTGGAGCTAACCCTGGTTTCGTATGCCGTGACTCAGGCCGCCTACGAGAAAATAATTCCTCAGTTTGTGGCAAAGTGGAAAGCAGAGCAAAATCAAGACGTAGTTATCAACCAAAGCTACGGCGGTTCCGGCTCCCAAACTCGCGCTGTCATTGACGGCCTCGAAGCGGACGTTGTCGCGTTGGCGCTAGCGCTCGATACCCAAAAAATTGAAAAAGCGGGTCTAATTGAACCGGGCTGGGAGAAAGAGCTGCCCAATGGGTCGATTGTGCACAAGTCAGTTGCTGTCTTTGTCACCCGTGACGGTAACCCCGCAGGGATTAACACGTGGGAAGATCTGGCAAAAGATGGAATTAAAATCGTGACGGCAAACCCCAAAACCTCTGGGGGCGCACGCTGGAATTTTCTAGGGGCATGGGGTGCGGTGACTCAAACGGGCGGTACCGATGAACAAGCACTGGCCTTAACCACAAAGCTTTATCAGAATGCTCCAATTTTGGCAAAAGATGCCCGTGAAGCCACCGACATCTTCTTTAAGCAGGGGCAAGGAGATGTGCTGATCAACTACGAGAATGAAGTGCTATTGGCTAAGCAAAAAGGCGAAAATCTGCCCTTTGTGGTGCCCACGGTCAATATTTCTATCGACAACCCGGTCACTGTGGTGGATCAGAACGTAGACAAACATGGAACCCGAGCGGTGGCCGAAGCGTTTGTCCAGT
>CASBQJ010000318.1 GCA_949127705.1 Synechococcales cyanobacterium PMM_0085 | reverse complement strand
GTTTGTCGCAGGGTGTCTAACGTCACAAGGGTGGGAAACTGTTCGACGAATTCGACGCCAACGGTGCGCCAGCGGGGGGTGTCGGTGGGCGATTTAGAATCATAGTACTTACTCTGGGGATCAAACTGGCTGGGGTCTACAATGTCTGAGCGCGCTACTTTCATTAACCCAATAATGCCGGGTGGAGTGGTGTTGGAGTGATAGAAAAAAATCAGATCGCCTAACTGCATAGAGCGCATGAAGTTACGCGCTTGGTAGTTGCGAACACCATCCCAAATTGTTTGGCGATCGCGCTCCAAGTCTTCAATACTATAAACGTCGGGTTCCGACTTCATCAGCCAGTAGTTCATCCTAAACCTGATTTCCTTCCTGGGGTTTGCGATCGCCAGCGTCCATGCGGTTGGACTGATCTCGTAGGTGTTCGCGTCGGGTCTGCGCATTTTGTTCAAAAATCGCAAAGCCAATGCTGGCATCGTCGGGGTTGGCATCTCCGGCGGCTGGGGCAGGGCGCTCAATCTTGATTTGGTGTAAGCGCGGGCCAACGGCTGACGTCACCGTTAGCTCTAAGTCTGCGTAGGCAATGGTTTCTCCCGGCTCGGGAATGCGCTGGACTTGATGAATCAAGAAACCGCCCAAGGTCTGATACGACTCTTCTAGAGGAAAATCTAAACCCAACCAATCGTTGACTTCTTCTAGATTCATTTGCGCCTGCACTAACACCGTTCGGTTATCTAGAACTTTCACCATTGGCTCATCCTGCTGGTTTTCCGGTTCATCCGAATAGCCGATAATCTCTGATGCCAGATCTTTGAGGGTGACCAGCCCAGAGGTGCCACCAAATTCATCTACAACGATCACAAACGACTGACCTGAGCGCTGCATCAGATGGAGCAGTTCATTCAGCGGCAAATGTTCGGGCACGAGTTGAGCGGGGCGAATCCAGGGAGCAATGGGGCTTTCCAAGCTCAGCAAGCCCTGAGCCATGGGAGCTGCCAATTCTTTGAAATAGATGATCCCCAAAATTTCATCCATGGAATTCCCGACCACAGGGTAGCGAGAATGGCCCGAGGCAGAGACCTCATGCAGCAAGGTTTGAAACGTGGCATCTTTGGGAATGGCTTCAATGCTAATGCGGGGAACCATGACTTCTCGCACCGACACATCGGCGAATTCGAGCACATTGGTCAACAGCTCCCGTTCTTCATCCTCTAACCCGGTGGAGTTAATCGAGTTTTGAATAATCAGCTGTAGCTCTTCGGGGCTAACTCGGTTGTACCAGCTTGAGCCGCTATAGCGAAGGCCGAAGGTTTTTAATAGCCACCGCGTCGATTGATTTAATACCCAAATGAACGGGTTGAAGATGCGGGCGATCGCCAAACTAGGGGGACCTAAAAACCGGGCTAGCTGTTCTGGATAGAGCAACGCTACGGCCTTGGGGCACAGCTCTCCCAGCACAATCTGTAGATAGGCAATGATTAAAAATGCTGTCAATACTGCAACGGAATGGGGCAATATGCTCTGCGCCCGCACCGATAGCGGTAGCGACAGCAGCCACGATTGCAAAACGGCTGCAACCGTACTTTCCCCAATCCAACCCAGCGCCAAACTAGACAGGGTGATCCCCAATTGAGCGGTAGACAATAGCCGCTCAATGCTGCGATGCAGGTCTTGCACCGTCTGCGCTTGCACATCTCCTGCCAGAGCCAGCTGATTAATGCGAGACTGCCGCACTGAGACAATAGAAAACTCAGCCGTGACAAAAAATGCATTGATCGCAATCAGCAAAAACACCAGCAAAATTCGCAGCAAAATGTCTGAACCCGTTAACTGAGTGGGGGTGTTGGCTGCTAATCCAATTAAAAGATAGGGAATCATCCGCAGAGGTTAGATGAGGAGATGAGGGTTACACACTCCGCTCCATAGCCAGAATTTGCAACGTCAACCGATTCACGCCAAGCCCCTAAGCGATCGCCCCCGGAACGCACCAGGGAAAGCCGGTCTGAACCGACCCGCTGGAGCTGGAAACCGACCGGATCATTGACAGCAGCAGGTGGATTAAAGCCGCTGGGAGAGAGCGCATCTGCTGGCGGCAGAGACCCAGGTTGGGTAGGGTCGAACGGGACACTTGCGGGCAATGGCTCGCTAGGCTCAAGGTGAGCAGGCGGCAGATCGCTCGGTGGCAAGCCGCCCATTGGGTCACCAACCGGCAGGTTAGTGGGTTGAATGGCATTAGGTTGACCCGCAGACGGCACTATGGCCCCTGGCGGCATCGGCTGCGCTGTACTTGACTGCACATTCCCTGGCTGCGCGGTTGCCCCATTGCCATCAATGCGGCCTTTTACTTCTTCTAAAATTTTGGCCTCGGGCACAATGATCATTTCTTGGTGCCGGGGCTGACTCTGAGCGGCTTCACTCCCAGGTGTGGTCGGACGCACATCTGGCTGCGTGATTCCTTTTAGCGCTTCTCGCCCCAATGCATACCCCCAACCCGCACTGACAATTCCCGCTCCCCCCATGAGAGCGAGCAAAATGAGAGTTAGAGCAACAGTCGGATTTACTTTCATATGCTAGAGATAAGGACACGGAATGGATCGGGCAAGCGGCATTATGAGTCGCCTTTTGGTCGTGATGCGGTCGAATGGTTGAATTACAGCGGTGCGGGTTGGCAAATTTTAATCTATCAATTTCAAAAGTATAAAGCCTGCAAGCAGACCAGTCTGGAAATGCTGGGTCTAATTGACTGTGCGATCGCCCCCGATTACCGTCCGCACTGTTGTCCTAGTCTCTCACTAAGAGATAACATGACCTGACCGCTTCTTTCCAAGATAACTGACCCGATCACTGACCCAGACCACTGATCCAGATCACTGGCTCAAAATCGCTTGCCTCACGATAGAATGTAAGCCAAACTAGTGATGACAAAACCAGGGTTGGCCGAGCGGATTAGGCAGCGAACTCATAATTCGCCCCAGGCAGGTTCGACCCCTGCACCCTGGATTCAACGAAACGCGACTGGCGAAGTATGATTGGTTTGGCATTTCTATAGTGAGCTATGACCAGTCAGCCGCCTGCTTCCGCTGCATTGTTTGCGCCCATCGCCACGCTAGAGCTAGGCATAGTCCGTCAAAATCTGCTGGATTTATTTTGCCAGGTGGCCTACAAAGAGGGCGACTTTGTCTTGTCTTCGGGGCAGCGCAGCACCTATTACATCAACGGCAAGCAGGTGACGCTGCATCCGTGGGGTGGGCTGGCTGTGGGCCGAGTGCTGCTGTCGCTTTTGCCTGCGGATGCGGTGGCCGTGGCAGGGTTAACCTTAGGGGCAGATCCGTTGGTCACGGCCACCAGCGTGGTGGCGGCCTATGAAGGGCGATCGCTAGCGGCTCTGATTATCCGTAAAGAAGCGAAAGGACATGGCACCCAAGCATATATTGAGGGGCCAACCCTGCCGCCCTATACTTCGGTCGTGGTTTTAGAAGACGTGGTCACCACGGGTCAATCTGCCTTAAAAGCAGTAGAGCTATTGCGTCAAGCGGGCTACAGCGTTACACAAGTAATTTCCCTTGTGGATCGGCTTCAGGGCGGAGCAGCGCTATACCACCAAGAGGGGCTACAGTTTCAAACTCTATTTTCAATTCCAGACCTTCAGGCTCGTTGGGCAGAGCTGCATCCTACAGGAGATAGCGCGTGCTAGCGGCAGTCCTTTACGGTCAAGAAGATTTGCGCTTAGAGCAAATTGCCGAGCCAGCCCCAGCAGCGGGAGAAGTCGTAATCCGGGTGGTGACAGCGACCACCTGTGGCACCGATCTTAAGGTGTGGCGTCGCGGTGGTCATGCCAAAATGCTCAAGCCGCCGACCCTATTTGGCCACGAAGCGGCGGGTCAAATTGTGGCGCTAGGAGCTGGGGTAACGGGTTGGCAGGTAGGCGATCGCGTGGTGGCCAACAACTCTGCTCCCTGCATGGGCTGCTTCTTTTGCCGCAAACAAGAATATTCGCTCTGTCCCAATTTGACCTTTAACAACGGCACCTTTGCCCAGTACCAAAAGATTCCGGCACCGATTGTTCAACACAATCTGTTGCCAATTCCAGCGGGCATGCCCGATGTCTTAGCCGCCATGACCGAACCCCTAGCCTGCGTACTGCACGGCACCAGTCGGGCCCATGTCAAACCGGGCGATCGCGTGGTGATTTTGGGCGATGGGGCGATCGGGCTAATGTTTGTAGCAGCGCTGTCGTTGGGC
>CASBQJ010000317.1 GCA_949127705.1 Synechococcales cyanobacterium PMM_0085 | reverse complement strand
GGGTTAGAAGATGGCAATTATTTGAAGGCAACTGGGCCAGCGGTATCGATTTTCCGTAAGACTAGTGGACAGGGCTACATTGACAAGCTGGGCGACAAGATTATCGGGACGCACCAAAATTGCTCGGGTGGTACCACCCCTTGGGGAACTGTGTTTAGCGCTGAGGAAAACTTCCAAGGCGAAGTGGCAGATCCCGTGTATGCAGATGGCACTGCTTTCTCTCCTAGCAATACGCCGTTTGTCTGGGTCACAGCCGACGGCGAGATTGAAGATATCGCTGGACAGGGCAATGCCCTGGGCTACCAGGGCAATAAATATGGTTGGATGGTCGAGATCGACCCTGCTAAGGCCAACGACTACGGCACCAAGCACACCTGGCTAGGGCGCTTCCGGCATGAAGCCGTTGGGTTCCGGGCTGTAGAAGGCAGAAAGCTAGCAGTTTACTCGGGCTGCGATCGCCGGGGTGGTCACCTGTACAAGTTTGTCAGCGCCAACACCATCCGCGATCTCAAGAGCAAGTCAAACTCTCGGCTGCTATCGGACGGCATGCTCTACGGCGCTAAATTTAACGCCGATGGCACAGGCAGCTGGATTGCACTCAAAGCAGACACCCCTGTGAATCCCGAGCTGCCCAGCGTGCATGTAGGTGGCATGCTTACCTTGCCCAAACGCCCCGATGGTGGGTTTGAAAAAGTCAAGGACGATGCTGCGATCGCCAGCTTCAAGTCCCAATTCAAAACCTTGGGTGACCTGTACACAGGCAATACGATCGAAAAGCAAGGCGCAATTTTGATTGATGCCCACTACGCCGCGAACGCCGCTGGCGTCACCTGCACCGCCCGCCCAGAAGATACCGACGTATCTGCCGATGGCACCCTGTTTGTCACCTTTACCTCGGGTTCCCCTAGCGGTAGTGACGGCGGGCCAGATAACCGAATCTTCAAAGGTCCCAACGGCGAGACTCCCTACGAGTACGGTTGGATCATGAAAGTGTTGGAAGATGGCAACGACCCTGCTGCCATGACCTTCAAGTGGGAAACGCTGGCGCTAGGGGGAGAACCGGCTGAAGGCGGTGCCGGGTTTGCCAACCCCGACAACCTGGAGATTGATGGCAAGGGCAACGTGTGGATGGTGACAGACATGTCTACCGATAAGCACAACAAAGAAGTTGCCAGCCGGGTGAAGTCGGACGGAACCGCCGTCAGTCAGTCCAACCTGCGCGGTCTGTTTGGCAACAACTCGATTTGGTATTTGCCCATCTCTGGGCCAAATGCCGGGGAAGCCTATATGTTTGCCTACGGCCCCACAGAGTCCGAGATGACCGGGCCTTTCTTTACCCAAGACCAGAAGACCCTATTTATCTCGGCTCAGCATCCCGGCGAATACAGCGGGGTGCGGATGGAGATGAAGACCGAGGCGCGCAAATTTGCCATGAAAACCACCGATGGCAAAGACTTCATGCAAACCCGTGAAGTGCCGATTGGCTCTAACTGGCCTAGCAAACAGCCCAATGACCCACCCAAACCGAGTGTGATTGCTATCCGTCGCACCAGCGGCGCACCCATGACCTAAGCCCAGTTCAGTCACAGAATACTCATCTGTAGCTCCCTGGTGGCGATCGCCCCCAGGGATTTTTTTAAGTCATACTTAGGATCATGAATTTATTAATAGGCAATTCCTTGGGTAGGGACATGGCAGTAGGGACATGGCAGTGCCATGTCCCTACAGGTGCGTCAATTTTGCAAGTTATTTAATTCGCAATCCTTACTGAAGACTTGAATCTGAAGACATGAATCGCTGCGGTCTCCCTTGTGACTTCTCCTGCTAGCAAAACCGACCTGCGGCGATCGCTCCTCAGTACCCGTCAAGCGGTCCCGCCTGCTCAATGGCGACAACAAAGCGATCGCCTCTGTAGCCACCTCAAAACCTGGTTGCCATTTCAGCACGCGCAAACGGTGCTGGCCTACTTCAGTTTTCGCCAAGAGCCAGACCTCAGCCCGCTGTTTGTGCTGCCCAAGCAGTGGGGATTTCCCCGCTGCGTTGGCCAAGAGTTGACCTGGCATCAATGGTCACCGCCGGGGTCACCGCCATGGTCACCGCCGGGGTCAGACCTAGCGACGATTTACCCGCTGCAAACCGGAGCTTATGGCATTCTAGAGCCACATCCAGATGCCCCTAGAATTTACCCTGAGCGCGTGGATTTAATTTTAGTACCTGCTGTAGCGTGCGATCAGCAAGGGTACCGATTGGGATATGGCGGTGGCTTTTACGATCGCCTGTTCAGCCAGCCCGATTGGGCGGGTAAGGCCACCGTGGGCATCCTATTCCAGGACGCTTACCTGTCGCGCCTGCCCCATGACCCGTGGGATCAGCCATTACAGGCAATCGGCACCGAAGCTGGGATCACAGTACCCCAAAATCGATAATTTTTTCACCAAAGCTGTACTCAAACTCCAGCAGTCGAACAGAATGCTAGGGAATTTTGGCCATCCAGTTGTATTATTCTCACATCCTAATTCCCTGCGCCCCTAGCCTTTCCATCATGTCAGACCTGCATGTCTCTTGGTCAGAGTACCATCAAAAAATTGAACAGCTTGCCGTCAAAGTCTATGCATCCAACTGGGAATTCAACCAAATTGTTTGCCTTGCCCGAGGCGGATTGCGCATTGGCGACCTGCTATCGCGCATCTACGACCAACCGATGGCCATTCTATCTACCGCGTCTTACGGAGGCACTGGCGGCCAAGTGCGAGGGTCAATTACCTTCTCTCGCGATTTGGCCATGACGACTGCTAGTGTCGGCAATCGTGTGCTGTTGGTCGATGACTTGGTAGATTCTGGCGAAAGTCTGAAGCGCAGCATTGACTGGCTCAACTCTCGCTATGGGTTTTACATTGATGAAATTCGCACGGCTGTGTTGTGGTACAAGCAATGCTCTGTGATTGAACCCGACTACTATGTCGATTATCTGGCTCACAATCCGTGGATTCATCAGCCGTTTGAACCCTATGAACAGGTAACAGCCGCTGAACTGGCACAGAAGTGGTCTACCCCGGCTGCAACTCCGTCTTGATGGATCAAGATGGATCGGGTGCTCAGGATTTTGCTTGAGCTGTTGAACCAGCTAAAGATACTCTTGCAAAAAGTCGAACGGGTCGTCTTCCCAGCAGGGTTCGGGGATGAGTCGTCGCAGATATTGCCAAATATCGGCTTCAACATCGTCAATCCTGTCGGGAGTAAACCATTCCAGCAAGACCTTGAGGTCGCGATCGCGTAAAGGTGAGAGCATCACCGGGTGATCCAAGTCGCAGCAGTTGATGTTCCACAAGTCCACATCGACTGCTGCCATATCACCGTCGGGCAGCCAGTTTGCCGCAGTTGCCACAGCCGATTCAGCAGGTGCGATCGCAGGTCGTTCCTGCCGCAGTGCCGCCGCCCGCAGGCTGTAGTCGATTAGCTCCGCCAAGGACGGATCAGGAGTTTCGCCAGATAAAGTTAAAACCATGGTAATGGCTCGGGTTAGCCGCACATCTCATCCAACTGAACCGTTTAAAAGTAGATATGATTGCTGGAGATATCTGGGGAGAAGCGGAAATCTACCAGCTAGCGATCAGAACCCTGTACTAAGAGAATACGCAATATTCCGGATAGACGCTAGTAGTCTGAGGCGTAAATCTGCCTACCATTCGTAGTGCAGGCTTCCAGCCTGCGCGGGCAAGATGCCCGCCCTACAATAGCTAAACTTGCGCCGTCTTCTACTAGTGCTCTATCAAAGTCACTTTGAAGGACTCCCAGTTCCGCTCACCACGCGAACAAGATATTCGCAGTGACATACTCCCGACGCTGAGCTATGCTATAGCGCGGGCTTCTCTCTTCACAGGCTCGGTATTCCGGTCGCCTCGGAGAGCTTGGACGGGATGACCCACCGCCCTTTGTTTTATATTGATTGCTGCGTTATGGTCACGATCCAATTCGCAGCCGCATTCAGGGCAAGAATGCCATCTGTCAGCCAGCGTCTTTGGAACCTTAACCCCACAGCTTGAACAGTCCTGAGTCGTGCCGTTTGGGTTCACTGGAATTGCAAGTAACCCGGCTCTTTCAGCCTTGATTTCAAGAATTTTCAGGAACGTACCCCATCCGGCATCGTTCACGGATTTAGACATGCGAGTTTTCGCTAGTCCTTTGATATTGAGCGTTTCATGCCCAATATTCTTTCCTTTGTTGAGCAGCTGTTTAGCGGTCTTGTAGTGAAAGTCTTTGCGCTGATTGGCGACTTTGAGGTGCAATCTAGCGACGCGCTTAACCGCTTTTCTGCGACGGTTAGACCCCTTCTTTTTGCGAGAGAGGGAGCGTTGCGCCCGCTTCAAACGCTGCTGCGCTTTGCGATAGAACTGAGGGATTGCCACCTCCGCGCCTGCATCGTCCACCAGGAACGCTTTCAATCCCAGATCAATCCCAATGGTGTTATCCATCGTTGGCAGATCGGGGCTGAGGACAGGAACCGATGAATCTTGGAGCGATAGCGTGACGTAATAACCGTCTGCTTTTTTGACAATTGCAGCCGTTTTTACTTTGAATCCATCAGGCAGTGGACGATGCAAAATCAACTTGATTTTGCCAATTTTGGGGAGCTGGATAAAGTGCCCATCAATGTGGTCAGGCTTGATTAGATCAGGGAACCCAATCGAACGAAACCGCCCTCGACCTTTGAATCTTGGCTTACCACTACGCTTACCGTTGCCATCCCCACTTAACCAGCGGTCAAATGTCTTCCCTACCCGTGCAATAACGTCTTGCAAGGTATGAGAGGGAAGCTCTTTGTAGTCAGGGAACAGCTTTTTCGAGTTGACCAGATCTCGCTTCTGAGAATAGAAGTCAGGGTTTTCTTTCAACTCTGGCAGGTAGCAAATCAATGGACAGGCATTCACGTCGCAGCGATTTTGCTCCCACCAATTGAACCGCTCTGCCAGTCGATAGTTGTACTGACGGCGGCAAAGTTCTAGCCACCCATCTATGGTGGCTTCCTGTGCGGTCGTTAGACGTAAGCGATGCTGGTAGGCGGTTCTCATGCTACTATTGTAACGTAATTAACAGTACATTGTGATGGCCAAAACAACTTTTAACATGAGGATTGATGAGTCAGAGATGGAATTGCTTAAACGCTATTGCCATCAGTCAGGTAGAACCCAAACCGATGTGGTCAGGGAACTTATCCGATCCTTAAGGCGAAAGATTTCCGATTCTTCCGATAGATAGTTGCTCGTTTCCTCCATCTCATCCTCTCTCGCCTACGGCATTGGTCGGATGAGCGTCGTCACCTCGCGCGCATTCTTCCCGTCGCTCACCTGAGTACAGGTAGAGCGCGGGGCTGCTACTGACAAAGCTCATTTTTCAAGATTGGCTAAACCGTCCCTTAGATTTCTGCCTTAACTCTCATCAGCTCAGCCGGACTTAACGCTCGCCACTGACCGGGCTGCAACCCGTCTAGGGTCAAACTACCAATGGCAACCCGCACCAGACGTAAGGTCGGAAACCCAACCGCCGCCGTCATCCGCCGCACCTGGCGGTTTTTGCCCTCGCTCAAGACTAGCTCAACCCAGGCGGTGGGAATCTGCTGACGGTAGCGAATCGGCGGATCGCGCGGTGGCAGCTCCGGCGGCTCTATTCGCTTTACCGCTGCCGGACGACTGCGATAGGTTTGAATCCATAGCCCCTGCCGCAGATGCTGGAGCGCCTCTTCGGTGGGGATGTGCTCCACCTGCACCCAATAGGTACGCAGATGGCCAAATTTCGGGTCGCTGAGGCGATGCTGCAACTGTCCATTGCTGGTTAGCAGCAGCAGCCCTTCACTGTCACGATCTAGCCGCCCCACCGGATAGACATTGGGTACGTTAATAAACTCTTTGAGGCTGCGAGCTGGACTATCAGCCTGCTCGCTAAACTGCGACAGCACGTTGTAAGGCTTATAAAACAGCAAATACCGATCAGGCATGACTCAGGCAAGACAATATAAAGAACTGTTGCAGACTGTCACAAAGGTTTAGACTACGCCCCTATGCCCGGTCTATGACTTACTGTAAAACGTTAGTATTAAGCATTATATTGGGGGAAGAACAATGGATTTAAGAAAATATCGGATGGTCTGTACGCTCACCTTTGGTGATATTTACGGCCAAATTATTGTTTGGCTAATGGTGCTGTTTATTAGTTTGGCGGCAGCTTTGGGGCTGATGGGTGCCAGCCGTCCAATCTATGCGCTAGCCACTGTCGGGCTAATTTTGGTGCTGTCGCTACCGTTTTTGCTGTTTGCCTTTGTGACCACGCTGCTCAATCACATTGAGTTTAACTTGGTGG
>CASBQJ010000316.1 GCA_949127705.1 Synechococcales cyanobacterium PMM_0085 | reverse complement strand
GACCGCTCCGGGGACAAATCCAATTGGCACAAATCCAGTTGATCCATACTCTAGGGCACTGCCCGACGCCATTTGCATGGAGCCAAATACCGAACCGGGTACCTGCTGCATGGAGCCAAACAAAGATCCTGCTAGGCGCATTGACTCGGCAGCCTGCGCCATGCCAAAGATTTCATCGTAGAGCGGGTTTTCTATTTCTGCTGTCCGCTGGTCGGGTGGAATCAGGGTGAGGAAGGTTCTGCCCGCTAGGTCGTTGTTCCACTCTAGGGCCATAAACTGATCTTCAAACCAGTCTGACGGGTAGATCGGGGGAATCCGCACCGGGTTGGAGCGCGCCAGCAGCAACCAGTCTCCGGTCGGCGTCAGGTAGCCAATTTCGGCTAGGTAGTCGCGATCGCTGACCGGAATTGGCACGTACCAAGTTCTCGCCAGTTCATCGCATTCGTACTGCTGCAAGCTATGGGGGCGTTGACTGTTGATATCCAACGAGGTCACATCGTATAGGCGCAAGGCCAGTCGCTGTCCGCCGCGTTGCCGTATAGCTTCACGGTGCTCATTTGGAATATCCCAGTAGGCATAGCCCCACTGCGGGTCGCGCGGCATCAAGACAATCCGGCTCTCGCCATAGCCCTCTGGCAAGTCTGCTAACCCAGCATCGACGTCGGCCAAGTCTTCAGCAGACAAGTCCGTTTGCCCGACATCAAACTTGGTCGCTTCTACCATCGACTGTTCTGCCTCAGGAGAACGGTCTAACGCCGCCGCCGCCGCCATGGCGGCTCCACCTGCCAAAACGGCTGCGAGCGGTGGGATGTTGACGTCACCGGGTGGCGGTGTGACTGGCGGCGTTTCTGGTACCGCCGGAGGAATTGCTGGAGGAATGGCGATGGGCGTAGGGTCTGGGGCTGCTTCAGTCACGGGTGGTTCTGGCTCTGGTGCGACAGGGGAAACAAAAGGGGCGATCGCTGCTGCTACCCGAACGGGATTGGAGCGAGCCAGCGACAGCCATTGCGGGCCTGCTGTCCAGTAACCAATTTCTGCCAGGTAATCTCGATCGGTAGCCGGGATCGGCACATGCCGATCTTGATCTAGCTCAGCCACGCTGTAGCTCTGGACGCTATGGGCAGGCTGTTGGTCTAAGTCAATATCGGTAACGTCGTACAGCCGCAGCGTTAGATCTTGTCCGCCTTTTTCTCGCAGTTCAGCCTTATGCGCCTCGGGAGTTTCCCAGTAGGCATAGGCATCGTTAGTGCTACGAGGGGTCAAAATAATTTGGCTTTTGGGCGAGGTTTTACCGACTAGGGCGGCACCTAGGGCGATCGCCCCGACGGCTCCTGCTGCTCCGATCGCTCCGACTGCTGCCGCTCCGGCTGCCAGCGCCGTTCCATTCACCAACCCCGGTGCTGCCACCACAGGCGGTGGCTCTATCACTGCACTGGGTGAAGCGACTGCGGCGATGGGAGGTGTCGCTGGTTCTGCTGCTGCCACGCCCGGAAGCCCTGCGGCAGGAGGAACTGTGGCAGGAGGAACTGCGACGGGTGCAGGGCTAACCGCTGGGCTAACCGCTGGCTCAGGGCGACGCCCTTTGAGCCACCACCACAACCCTCCACCGACCAATGCCAGCAGCGGCAGTAGCCACAGCAGCCAGCCTGCACCCTTGTCAGTAGCCGGCACAGCGGCTCCATCTGGAGCTGCCGCTACCGGGGGAGCTGCCACGACCTCTGGGGATGCCACGGCGTCTGGAACTGGGGTGCCAGGTGCAATGGGTGTGGCGATCGCCGCAGGGGTGGCCGGAGCAGTGGGGGCGATCGCTGCTGCCTCTACTTGCCGAGACTGGGCGATCGCCGCTTGGCCTGCCGCAGAGGTAGCAAATCCCAAAAATGCCAGCACCGCCGGACTGGGCGCTGCTTTATACACATAGCCCCGAGGCTGAGAATAGGGATACTTGGGATTGTCGGGCAGGGTTTTGTGCATGGGCACAATTTTCACCACCCCGGCTTGGTCTAGCACTTGGCTGGCGATCGCATAGCTAATGCCATCTGCCCCCAGCTCTTGAATCACCGCTGCCGTATCATCGGCTGCCACCTGGGTTGTAGTGGCTCCAGTCTCAAACGGTGCCACCTGGAACACCGCATATCGACTCAGCGCCAGCCGCGTATCGCTAGAATCGGGTCGATCGACAAACCGAATTGGCCCCGGCGCTCCGCCGACCTGCGACCAATCGGTAATTTCACCCCGAAACATTTTGGCAAATTGTTCAAAGGTCAAATCGCCACTAAACGGATTATTCGGCCCGACAATGATGGCGATCTTTTCTCGGCTAATGGGAACTTCGCTCAACCCCTGGCTCTTTTCTGCCGCTGTCAGGGAGCGACCCACCGCCGCCAAGTCAATCTGTCCGTCTAATAAGGCTTTTAATGCGGCATCCGTGCCAGCCGCCGCTAGCTCAACCGTGGTGCCTTGATACTGATTCTCAAACCGATTTTTGAGACTTTGATTGACGACGGCCATACTGCTAGAGCCATCAATCTTCACCAGCAGGTCGTTGGGCAGAGTTGACGGCAGCGGGAAGGCCGTGGGGGGAGATGGAGATTGTGCCAGAGCCGGGTCAACCGCCAAAAGCGCGCTTAAAGGGCTATGGGCAGCGGCTAGGGTAACTAGCAGCGCCAACGTCATGATCGAGGTCTCTTGTTTTCGTAACATCGTTATGGTGGCAACCTGGCCTGCTCAGAATCTTAAGATTAATTTTTGCAAAAGACGCACTAATTATATAGCCCCCCTCTTTAACAGAAGTTAATGGTGAGCTAAAACGGATCAATTGACCCGTTTCTTAGTGCTGCTAGGGTCACGTCTCGCTTCATTTAACTTAATTTGGTCTCAAACCAGCTAGTAGTCAGGCTTATACCTAGGGCGATCGCCGTCAGAATATTCAGAATATATGGCCAAATTGCCAAAAAAATGACATATCAGCTCCGAGCTGATCGCAACTGATGGGTTTGTAGATAGCCATAGACTCTTAACGATAAGTATTCTCTATAGAAACTCACTCGCCTATCACACTAAAAATAGTGGACTCTAGCAAAAAAATAGGAGAGCGGCCATGGCCACACTCCTAGACATTGCAAATAGCTCTGGGGAAATAGATTGTTGCCGCAGGCTCTACCAAAGCCCTCGCACTGGAGACACCCGGGGCGGAGCCGCAGGAGCCTGTTGTGTGCTGGGGAACTGAGTTTGAAACCCACCTAGGGCTGGTGTGGGGCGAACGGGTTGATCGGGGGGCAGCAGCAGCAGCGATGTATCAAATGGATTATTTAGGTCAGCGGTGCGGATGGTAGGGTCAGACTGGGTCTGCTGCTCTAGGGCATTGACGTAAAGTCTGTGAAGGCCCCTGCCATCACCCGTAATATTGTTTTCGGGAAAGGGACCGATCAGCCAAGTGGCAGATCCCACCACACCGCGATTGCGGAAAAAGTTACCACTCGCGCCAAAATACTCATCTTCAAATTCTTCTTGAAGCGTTTGCAGTTGGTTTAACTCGTCGTCGTCGGTGGCTTGCTGTGCCATTGCATTGCTGGGGAAGAGGGTGGATGCCGCAACCACCGTTAACACACCCAACAAAAATCTCAACCTCACGCCCATAGGATTAATTCCTCAAACTTTGCCCATCATGCTAGCTCACTTTACGCAATAGAGTTCAGTTTTTTTGTGCCAGCACAACCAGTCTGGGATTAGCTTTGGCGATCAAGTGAGCGTCTTTTCGCTGTTGGACGGCTGATTGAACTTGCTGCCACAGATTTTTATCGGTTTTGTTAGGGTCGAGAGCCGCTTGGGCTGCTTTGATCGGCTGATTGCCAATTAGCTCTAGTAAAAACTGCATGGCGGCTGATTGACTGACAAAACTCCGATCCCCCTCAGCCCTCATGCCTCACCAACTCTGCAATCAACGGCTCCGCCAGCTTCTGGTGCGTGGTGGCCAACAGTGTATCTAGGTATCGGCGCAGCAGTTGCCACTGTTGATGATTGGGCAGATAGGTCTGAGCATCTTGCTTAAAGAATAGAGAGGCACCTTGAAGTGCTTGGTAATCAGGATTTTGCATGGAATCAGGTGTGAGGATGTCCTGGTCTTTTTCAGTGGGCAGCAGTCCTGGCGGCAGCCGTCCTTCGAGTAGAGCCAGAATGTGATGCTGGCAGGATTCAGTCTCGATGCCACGACGTTCGAGCACCTGCATCAGCTGGTTAACGGTGATAGCTTGATCTGGAAATGCCCTAAGAATTTCCATTAGCAAGAAATAGTCGCTATATTGCTGACGGGGTCGATCCAATACCTGTGGATGCAGCGGCAGCGTGGCTAGCCCATAGGCGACTCGGCTACAGGCCAGCAGCGCGTTGTCTTGAGCAGCGGTCGTGTAGGTATCTTGGGTGATGGTGGCATTGGGAAATTTCTGCCGTAGCCAGCGGGCGATCGCCGCTAGAGAAGCCGTGCCACCCGAACAAATTACCTGGTTGACCGCCAGCACCGGAATGGCAGTTTGACTCAGCAATGCATTCAACTCGCGATTTAAGCGTTGAATGTACATCAACAACACGCGGCTACCCAAATCTTGCCGAGTAATCATCAAGGTGTGTGCTCCCAACGTCATACTGGCACGGTCTTGATGCTGCAACGATAGCTTCAACTGGCGGGCTGCTTCAATTAAGCTCAACCCCAGGGGCGAACGGTGTAAGCATTGCTGCAACCGATAGCGGTTGGGTAAATCTGGCTCGCCCACGGCTGGCAGCGTCAGGGTATCCCAGCCCAAACTCAGCCATGGGTCTGGAGCCACATCTGCCGCCTGCCAATTCCAGCCATCGGTAAAGGCTCCTGCTTGCACCTGCATACTCGACTGAAATGTATAAGCGGCATCGTTAGCATCAGCCCCCCCTACTGCCGATTGATGCAGTTGCCGCACCCACGCCGGATAAATCAACTGGCAAATGATGTCTTGATCTAGCGCATTACCGCCATAGTTGACGGTGCGATGGGTAAAGTCTGCATGGGTCAGATTTTGCAGCTGACTGGGTAAATTGACCAACGCCAATTCGGTCAGCGTTGCCCCCGCATTGATCACGAGTGTCCCACCCTGCCAGTCATGGTTGTGCAGATCGAGCCGTTGAGACAAGCTATAGGGCAAGGTGATCGGCTGACCGTTGGCGCTCCGTATCCCCGACAGCAGCGTCGCAACCGTTTCTGCCACAAAGAAAATTTGCTCAGGGCGCGCCACTAGTCGAGAGGCCAAAATTGCCTCACGCAGGTTAAAGCTATAGGTATCGGACCAATTGGCCGGGTAGCTGACGATGACACCAGCCAACTGCTGCATCGCCCGTTGAAATTCGCCATCGTCTAGCCCCACAGCCCCACAGGTTAAGACAGAAGTCTGAGCGGTTGGGTCGTTGGGCAGCGGGCTGGTTAGGGTGGCTAATAGCGCCCGCAAGGCTTGATGAAAGACACTGAGCGGTACAGCATATAAGTCTGACCATTGAATCACGGGTTCCCACCGCGATCGCGGCAGGGAATAGTAGGGAATTCCCAGTCTGAGATAGGGCTTGAAGTCTCGCACTAGCAGCCGAGATGGATAGGTGGCTTGGCGCAAATGAAACGCCGCATCGGCAGCTAGCGGAGCAATGCGGATTGGGGTTAAACCGCCCAGCACTTGAGGATCTGGACTGGATGGGCGATCGCCAAAGCTGGCTGTTGCTGCACTCTGCTGAGCCAAACTAGTGTCAGTCGATACAGGTAGATACCCGGCGGCGGGGAGGCGGAATGTTTTTTCAGGGGTGCCCATGGGAGCCTGTACCCCATCGGCAGTAGCGGCCGGAAATTTGATTTCTAGCCAATAAACTGGATGCTGCTCACAGGTAGTTCGATTCAGCAATACGGCTGAAATGCCGGTGGTACCCACGTCTAAGCCCAGATACCAGGGCTGTGGAGTGCCTGACTGGGTGACCCCCGCAGGTGCGCCAATCCCGTCTGCGGGCTGGCCTGCCAGTCCTACGGGCGATCGCATCCCGTCTGGCATCCCGTCTGGCATTCCCTCTGGCATCCCCTCTGGCATCCCCTCTGGCATCCCGTCTGGCATCCCCTCTGGCAAGTCTAGGAACAGCTCCCCGTCTAGGTCGATTCCGTCTAAGTCGGCATCTAGCAAATCGGCATCCGACAAGTCAGCATCCAAATCGTTGTCCAGTACGGCGCGCTCTGGTGGGGAGGTAGCGGCGATCGCGGCAGACAAAAGCGCCGGATCAGTCAACTCTAGGTCTGAGGGTTCTGCATCCAGCCATAAAGGCGCACCCTCTAAACTTGAATCGGCTAAATCTGTCCCCCCTACCTCCGACGTTAGTAAATAGCGCAATACGTCTTGGGCAATGCTGGGCTCTCGGGTTGGGGCTGGGTCTATTTCTGGTTCTGAGACTAGTTCTGGTTCTGAGACTAGCTCTATCGGAGCCGTCTGCAAATCATTCACCAAGTCGGCGATCGCCAGCTCTAGCCCCAACCCCATATCATCTAGATCTAAATCAGGCTCATAGTCAAACTCATCGCCATAAAATGCATCGCTGCCGCCGTCTATCAAGAAGGGATTAACGGTGTCGTCACTGGCGCGGCTTGAGGTAGAATCCGAATCCACGGACGTGGCGAGATCTAGGGTTTTTTTTTTGCATTCTCGAGATCGAGGTTAGCGTCAAGATTGCTTTCGCCAGACGTCAGCGCCACCTCCCAATCATTGGCCATCGACATTGGCTCTGCTGGCTCAGTTTCAGGCCAGTTGTCGAGCGTAAAGTCATCATCTGCTGCCTCAGGCAACGCTGTAGCAGATGACTTTACGCTAGGTAGGTTACTAGAAGGCGGCAAGATCGGCGTCGCTGGCTCGATTGACGGTAGGTCTTCGAACAGGTTACCTAACCCGTCTAATGTAAAGGCGTCCTCGCTGGCATTTAAAGGTGACTCGGTAGCAATGAGGTCGCTGGGCACGTCGGCAAACAGGTCGGCCAAAAAGACCGAGTCGTTGGGTTCTGGTTCTGGGGTTGGACTGGGTGCGGTCTCTGGCGGCCCCCCCGCATGCGTCACAACATCACCAAACAGCTCGTCTGCGAATAGATCGCCCAGCTCCAGGGTGTCTTCGCTGGGGTTTTCGCTGGGGTTTTCACTATCGCCCGACGACATCAACATGAGCATTTGATACTCGCTCAGGCTTAGATCTGCTCGGCCGGGTGGCAGGGCTGTGTCGGCGAGAGACGCAAATAGCCCTGGGTTTGTGGGTTCTGGGTGCGTTAGCTCTGGGTGCGTTAGCTCTAAGTTGTCTAGATCCGGATCTACCCACGCTGCGGGCGATCGCGGAGGCGCATAATTATCTAGCGGCAGAGAATATACCGGGGTGGGG
>CASBQJ010000315.1 GCA_949127705.1 Synechococcales cyanobacterium PMM_0085 | reverse complement strand
TTGACGCAGTGGATGCAGCAGACAGGGTTTGATCACGTAGAAATTAAAGGATTTGACTTGTTTGGCGACGCGTTACGGTTGAACTTAAAAACGTATTTGGCCTACAAAAAATCAGGAGTGGTTAACGTTCGCATTAACGACGACACGTCAATTAACTACATTGGTAAGGCCATAAAACCTCTGCGCTGATAGGGCGGCACTCACGCTCTGCGGCAGTAAGCCTCAGGGCTGAGCGCGAACAGCTGATGCCGACTTAGTTCGTTTTTACTAAATATCGTCTTCGCTAAATACAGGCAGCGTTAGAGATTTGTATTGTACTGCTAGGAAAAAATGCTACATTGTGAACCAAGCAAGGCTCAAAGCTGTCGATTAAATGGGTGCAGTGCGTGGGGTTGCGTGCAAGGCGCAGGCAGAAGGAAGAGGCTATGGCGTTAGATCGAGCAAAATTTCGTAGAGCCTGCGATCCAAGTAAGACCTTGGTGTTTGCGAATGCAGACGATAAAAAGTACTACATTGATTTTGCGTCGGTACGGGGCAGCGAAATCATTGAAGAACTGAAGGGCAATATTATTGACTTTTTTGATCAGCCAACCTGTGCGTTATTTACAGGTCATATTGGCTGTGGCAAGTCAACCGAGCTGCTGCGGCTGAAGGCAGAATTAGAAGAGGAAGGGTTTCATGTGGTCTACTTCGAGTCTAGTGATGACCTGGAGATGGGGGATGTGGACATTGGGGATGTGTTGCTGGCGATCGCCCGCCGCATCAGTGAGAGTTTGGAGGATGTGAACCTAACCCGGCAGGCGGAAGGGTTTCGGGGGCTATTGGCTGCAACCAAGCGCGTGCTGTTCACTGAAATTGATCTGAAAGCCACAGCAGGTATTTTGGGTAATAAAGTCGGCATTGATAGCAGCAAAAAGGAAGTATCCCTGTCGGCAGGCATTGCAGAATTAACGGTTACGGCCAAGAATGACCAGACCCTGCGGGAAAAACTGAATCAGTTTTTGGAACCTCAGAAAAATAAATTACTGGAGTCGATTAATCAGGAATTGATTGAGCCTGCGATCGCCAAGCTGCAAACCGTCGGTAAGCAAGGACTGGCCGTAATTGTTGACAACCTAGATCGGATTGACAATCGGCAAAAGCCATTTGGTCGCTCTCAACAGGAATATTTGTTTATCGACCAGAGTGAGTGTTTGATGAACTTGCATTGTCATGTGGTTTATACGATGCCCCTGGCGCTGAAATTTTCGTTGGACTACGAAACGCTCAAACAGCGGTTTGGCGAAGATCCGAGGATGCTGCCCATGGTGCCAGTGCAGCATCGGCACGGCCAGGAGCGCGCTGAGGGCATGGAGCTACTGCGGCGAATGGTACTGGCTCGGGCGTTTCCTGATCTGACGTTGGAGCAGCGGTTAACCCGCGCTGATGAGGTATTTGACAGCGTGGCCAGCTTGGATCGGCTTTGCCAAATTACCGGTGGGCATGTTCGAGATTTATTGCGGCTGCTGAGTGAGTGGATCAGGGCAGGCAAGCAACTGCCTTTATCGGCAGAGGTGTTGGAGCGGTTGATTCGCGCTAGCCGCAATGACATGACTATGAACATTTCTCAGCAGGAGTGGGAACTGCTGAGAAATGTTCACCAAAGCCGCCGGGTCGGGTCAGACCCGGCCTATCAAACCTTAATTCGTCGCCGACTGGTGTTTGAATATCGAGATGATGATGGCTCCTGGTTTGATGTCAATCCGATTTTGATTGGGGCAAGTGAGCTAGACGCATGAGTATGTTTCCGCCGGAGTTCATCGTGCACAATCAAGCTGAGCTAGAGGATCTAGCCTGGGAGATTGAGACGTCTGCGGGGCAGTTTTCGCTAATTTTGGCGCGGTGTAACTATGCTACGTTGCGGCAGCAGTTAGTTGAAGCGTTGCGGCAACTGTGCGCTGTAGAAATTCGGGTGTTGGCGCTCAGCCCGACTGAGACAGCGCTCTATGCCCGCATTCAGGCAGAATTGGGGGAAACACCGCCCGGTGCGCTGTTGGTGTTTGGGCTGGAGGCGGTTGACCATCTAGAACACCTGTTGTCTAATGCAAATCAGGTGCGGGAAGAGTTTCGCAAGCACTGCCCGTTTCCGATTGTGCTATGGGTGACGGATACAGCCCAGCGATTGTTGATCAATGCTGCGCCAGATTTGGAAAGTTGGGCGACGAAGACCCATTTTACGTTGCCACCGGAGGCGTTGAACCAGGGGTTGCAGCAAGCCAGCGATCGCCTCTTCTCAGCCCTACTCCATCCAAAACGGCAGCCGTCTGATACCCCATCGCTCGACTTTGATTTGGGGTTGTTCCACCCCTCTGAGGTCACATTGGCGGCGCAGGAGCTACGCAGTCAGCAGCAGGCGCTAGACCCAACGCTGCAAGCCAGTCTCGATTTTTTGCAAGGCTTGCATGTGCAGACAGAAGATCCTGAAACAGCCTTAGAGTACTTTGAGCAAAGTTTGCGATTTTGGCAGCAGCAGGGAACGGAACAGTCAGCAGACCGCCCAACCGATTTAGCATTACGGGAAGGATTGCTGCTGTTCTACAGTGCCCAGGCTCAGTATGCAGTGGCGGGTTCCGAAACCCAAACGCCCAACTGGGCAGGGGTAGCGCGATCGCTACAGGCGGCGATCGCCACATTTGAGCAAGCCAGCCGCCCAGATCTGGTAGTGCTCTGTGTGCCGTTGTTAGAGCGCGTGTTGCAAAAGCAGGGCGATTGGTCTCAGCTAGAGGTGGTGGCCAGACAAGGCATGACACTACACCGGGTTTACGGCACCCCCACGCGGCGCTCTCAAGACTATGGGTTTTTGGCCAAGGTAGCTATAGAGCAAGCGCAGTGGTCAACAGCAAAGGCCGCCGCACAGCAGGCATTGGTTGAACTGGCCACAGAGCCAGAGGATCGGCTGTGGCTGCGGGGGCTATATCTGCTGTTTTTGGCGCAGGCAGAGCGGCAGTTGGGCGAGCCAGAGGCGGCTATGGCACATCTGGTAGACGCTGATGCGGGAGGGGTGAGCGATCGCGGCTATCCCAAATTTGCCCTGCGAATCTTGGAAGAGCTGCAAAAGCTGTACTTTGAGCGCCACCAATATCTAGACGCCTTTCATGCCAAACAAGAAATAGCGTCGATTCAGCAGCAGTACGGCATTCTAGCGTTTGTGGGTGCCGGACGGCTGCAACCACAACGTCAAAAAGCCGTGACTGAGTTTCAGCCTGTGGCAGAAAGCAGAGTTGCGCCAGAAATCGCGGCGGCAGGACGGCA
>CASBQJ010000314.1 GCA_949127705.1 Synechococcales cyanobacterium PMM_0085 | reverse complement strand
GTGTTCGACTTCCACCTTTTAAAAGGGGTCGATCGTAGAGTTTGACTTGTCCTCGTCCTCTTCGTCCTCTTCGTCCTCTTCGTCCTCTTCCATCTGGATCAACCGATCACTTGCGGCGTCCAGATGTATTAAGGCGTTGTCGAGTTCGTCAACGAATTCATCGTCGTTGTACTGGTCGCGCATTTCGGTCACTCGATCGATTACCCTCTGTAGTTTCGTCTTCATACGTTGTTTCTCTCTGTGAGGTAGTCTGTTGTCTTGATTGGAAAGCAAAGGGGTTTATAGTCCTGTCAAGTGGCCGCAAGAAAGGCAACCTGTCGGCATAAACAATGTTTTTTCTCCACAACTTGGGCAAGCCTCTTCAACCTGGGGGGCTTCTGGCTCGTCAAGCAGTCCTCGGCACAGCGAGACAATCTCGCCGTGGGTAAGGTTCCTGCTGTCACATAGGCGAAAGTAGCGATCGCCTATCCTGCAATAGATGGAATGTAAGTCAGCCGTCATGGCCTCGCAAATCATGAAGGATTCGGTTGAGAGTTCGCCTCTCCATTTCATCGGGGGCATACAGTTTAGAGCCTCGTCCCATCGCTCAAGGTCAACTTCTTCAGGGGCGCTTTTGTATTTGGCGTAGGATGCGGCTCTAACCTGTTCACAAGCCTCGTCAAAATCAACAACTTCCACGCCTGGGCATCGTCTCTGAATTTCTTCGAGGGTTTCACCATCGACCGAGGAAAGATCCGTAATGGGGTTGATCGTGTCGATGATGGTGGTCGAATTTGGAACGTAGAAACACTTCATGATGATTCCTTTTTGTTGGTGGTTTCGTCGTCTTTAACCAGCAGTAGGGCACTGGCTGCTGCCCATATCGCTAGATACTCTTGGAGGTTTTCTTTCCTTCCTGGGGCAATGATGCAAACCTGACGGTTGATGTGGCATTTTGCCCCCACATGTGGGTTGATCAAAATGGATCGCCTCCATCGTCTAACCAGTCGCAATCATGCCGACCCCAAGGATCTGCGGTGTGTTTTTCGACATCTTCAAAGCGGGGCTGAAATGCGCGAGGGCTTTGAGTTACCAGTAAACGCAAGGTATCGAAATAGCCGCTTAGATAGGCTGGGTCTTTGGTAGCTGGTGGATTCAGAACCGCTGCATCTGCTGAGCCTGTACAGTATTCCTCTTGGGCTGCTTTGTCCTGTGCCTGTAGCTGGGCTTCTGCAATGTCGAATGCTTCGTAAGGTGTCATGATGTGGTTGCCTCGTTGTTGGGGTTTGTCTCCCTGGGTGCAACCAGGGGGGCAGTTTTGCGTCATGCCCAGGACGGCTGTAAACGTTTACAGTGATTTAGGAAACTCTGCTCTGTAGCAGGTTGGCTCATGCCCTAGAACGACTGGATAATGCTTGCAGTGCCCGCAATAATCATTTGCCGCTATATAGAAAACACACTCTCTACACTTGCTTTGGTTGGGCTTTGGGGCAGTCGGGCTTAGCATCATCTGGATCAGCCTGTTTTCGTCCTTCATGCCGCTCTCCTTGCCGCTACTGTTTCCAGGTATTCGCTTAAGGATCTCAATCCAATTTTTGAAAGCACTGAATAACCGTGCTTACAGCAGCCGCGACCGAAAAAATCGATCTGGTTGCTGTAGTCTTCACAGGTGCAAGCGAGCAAGTTTTCTCGACACTCAACTACGTAAGCTGTATCTTTTACGCCATTGCGAACCGTGAACCGCTGGGGAGTATCTAGCCACTGAGTAGCGCTCAAGAACCGCGATTGCTCACGCCGCCACTCAGCAAAATTATTTAGAAATGCACGCTTGCTGATGAAGGTTGGGCGACTGCCTTTTACATGCACCCATACACTAAATTTGAAGACTTCGACGCGCACCTTAGCTGAGGCGGAAATACCTAGGATGCGCTTTGCCGCTGCGCCGGAGTAAACAATTCTCTCGCCCGAAACAATCATTGGTTTTTATTAACTCACTAAATATAGTGTACTAAATTTAGTGAGTTAATGCACTAAAATTAGTGCATCTTTACACGCTCTTTATATAGCTTTGGGGTTTGTTTTTCCCGGCGCAGCCGGGAAACAGCTACTGAAATAAACGGTTAGCGGGGTGATTGCTGCCGCGACCGCCAGACGGCAACCGCTTGAACCAAGGCAGCAGCAGCGGCGGCACCTGGAGCCACAGCGCCACACCCTCACCCGGCACATAGACAGCAGGACGCAAGCCAACGCAACCAGCCGCACCGAGCCACAGCGCCACACCGGGCACACCGGGGCACAGACACACAATGTATGAATTTTTAGGCACCGACCGACCAACCGCCCACACAACCCCAGAACGCACAAACGCAGGAACCATTTTTTTCTTCTCTTGAAGTGCAAGACCCAGAAGCACCAACCGACCGACCCCCAACATTTTTCTTGGAAAGAAAGGGAACGGAGCCTGTTTGCTGAAGTGGAAGGGGTGGAGGGTTCGATAGCCGGAACCCCTGGAACGTAGGCACACTGAGCGCAGTTCCTTTCTTTTCAAGAAAAATGAAACAAATAAAAGCGCAGCAACCTTATCTGTTCGAGCACTGCGTTTCGCGGTGCATTCATGAGCCAAACCACAGGGCGCGTTGCGCAGCATGGCGCTGATTTGTGCTTAGAGTCGGCCTACCTTCAAGTTCAATAGTCCGGCGATCGCGTCTCATCACATCCCGCCCTAAATCAATCAAATAAGAACATCGACCGCTTTCCCCTTGGGGGTTAGGGGACCACGACGTTGGGCGTGTTCAGTCGGTGGCCAGTGGAAGGGACACGGCAGCAACAGAAAACAACCAGCGCTGCGGTGTCCCTGCAACCCACACCCGTTTCTAAAGTCTGGCGGCTGAGCATCAGTGCAGATATCTGAAATTGCCAAAAAAAAGACCCCATTGCTAGGGACTTTGTGCAGAGCTAAACAGGGCTTGGACTATGCTGCGATTGCCTCATCCTCAAACAAACCTTCGAGCTGGGGCGATCGCTGGGCTTGGACTTGGGGTGGAAGCTAACGGTATAGGAAGTGCGCTGAGAGATGTCGCTGCTTATATTGGTATCCCACCAATAGCCATGAAATCTTATCTCGTCGCCCTAGCCATTCTCTCAACTGTCGCTGTCGCCCTCACACCTATCCTGACTAAATAAGGTGGGTTACTCCGACTTAAAGTAAGTGCCCCTGGTGTAAGTATCGAAACTACTATTGATGGGCGCTCAATTCCCCAAGTAGACCTGGGCGAATAGCATTAACAGCCCAAAATGAAAGCCCCCAGTCGATCGCAGACTAGGGGCTTTG
>CASBQJ010000313.1 GCA_949127705.1 Synechococcales cyanobacterium PMM_0085 | reverse complement strand
ATCATAGAAGGCATCCTTGACATTTCTTAACATCGAGTTGCCAATGATCGTATCTGCTGCTGGGGTTTCCAAGTTCAAAGAATCTTTCACCCAGAAGGTATTTTTTGGCAACGAGCCAACGCCAGAACTGATGGCCATTCTGATGGTTTATTTTGTTCAAGGCATTTTAGGACTGGCGCGGCTGGCCGTTAGCTTCTTCATGAAAGATGAGCTAGGGCTAAGTCCGGCGCAGGTGTCTGCCTTGGTCGGAATCGCCGCTATTCCCTGGATGGTGAAGCCATTGTTTGGTTTCTTGTCCGATGGACTGCCGATATTTGGCTACCGTCGCCGCCCATATCTGATTCTGTCGGGGCTGCTCGGTGCCGTCGCTTGGCTGCTGATGGCCACGGTGGTGCATAGCGCCTGGGCCGCTACAGCCGCGATGGTGCTGAGTTCGTTGGCGATCGCTGTCAGTGACGTGATTGTAGACTCGCTGGTGGTAGAGCGCGCCCGCACCGAATCTACTAGTGATGCCGGGTCGCTACAGGCGCTGTGCTGGGGAGCGTCTGCGGTGGGTGGTCTAATTACTGCCTACTTCAGCGGCTTTTTGCTCCAGCGCTTCACCCCGCACACCATTTTTGCCATCACCGCCACATTTCCATTAATTGTGTCGCTGGTGGCTGGGCTAATTAACGAAACAAAAGTTACTCAGCCCACCGAGTGGTCAGCCATTTGGGGGCAGGTGCGCCAGCTTCGCCAAACCGTCACCCAAAAATCGATTTGGCTACCTACCGCGTTTCTCTTTCTCTGGCAAGCCACCCCCACTGCCGAATCTGCCTTTTTCTTTTTTACGACGAATGAACTGGGCTTCACCCCAGAGTTTCTAGGCCGGGTGCGGCTAGTCACCAGCATTGCTTCACTGGTCGGCATCTGGATGTTTCAGCGGTTTTTTCGGACGGTTTCCTTCCGCAAACTGTTTGGCTGGACTACCGTCATCTCTACAGTGTTGGGAATGACGATGCTGCTGCTGGTGACCCATGCCAACCGGGCGATCGGCATTGACGACCACTGGTTTAGCCTAGGCGACAGCCTGATCTTGACGGTGATGGGGCAGATTGCCTATATGCCAGTGCTAGTCCTCGCCGCGCGGCTCTGCCCTCCTGGCGTCGAAGCCACCCTGTTTGCCCTGCTGATGTCGATTACCAACCTAGCCGCGCTGCTGTCCTACGAATTTGGGGCGGTGCTGATGCACCTGCTAGGCGTCACCGAAAATAACTTCACCAATTTGGGGCTGCTGGTGGTGATTACTAATCTCAGTACCCTGCTGCCGTTGCCGTTCTTAGGCTGGCTGCCTGGGCATGAAAACCCGCCGCCCGACGTTCAATCTTCCCCTCCAGATGTTCTTTCTCAAGTGGCCGCACCAGCCCCATCTGCCCCTTTAGTAGAATCTAATGTGGTTCTACAGCTAACTGAAACAGTAGAAGGTTAGAAAATTTATATGCAAACGACTCAACGCCAGGAACCATCTACTCCATCTACTGAGCATCCTTCCTACAACCAACAAGATTGGCAAAAGGGCTACCGCTCGCTGATTGAAGAATATGACTACGCCATTGATGAGGTAGAGGGCCAAATTCCGCCAGAGCTACAGGGCACCTTATTTCGCAATGGGCCTGGGCTACTCGATGTGGCTGGGCAACCCTATCACCATCCGTTTGATGGGGATGGCATGATTAGTGCGATCGCCTTCCAACAGGGGCGTGCCCACTTCCGCAGCCGCTTTGTGCGCACCGAAGGGTTTGTGGCAGAGCAGCAGGCAAAAAAAATTCTTTACCGGGGCGTATTTGGCACCCAAAAGCCCGGTGGCCTCTTGGCCAATGCCTTTGACCTGCGGCGCAAAAATATTGCCAATACCAACGTGCTCTACTGGGGCGGCAAACTGCTAGCCCTGTGGGAAGCGGCACCGCCGTACCGCCTTGACCCCAACACCTTAGAGACGATGGGGCTAGACGACCTGAACGGGGGACTCCAGCCCGGTGATGCCTTCGCCGCCCACCCGTGGATCGATCCAGCCAGCGAGCAAGATGGTGGTGCTCCGTGCCTCGTCAATTTCTCAATTACGCCAGGGCTTTCGACCAAAATTACGGTCTACGAACTCAGCATTGAGGGCAAAATTCAGCGGCGCTACAGCCACGCGGTGCCTGGGTTTGCCTTTATTCACGATTTTGCGATTACGCCGCACTACTGCATCTTTTTCCAGAACCCTGTCACCTTCAACCCATTTCCGTTTCTCCTCGGACAAAAAGGTGCCGCTGAGTGCATCACCTTCCGCCCAGATCAGCCCACTCAAGCGGTGATCATCGATCGCCGAGGGGATCATGCGATGCAGGTGATCCCGGTGGAGTCGGGGTTTGTGTTTCACCACGCCAATGCGTTTGAAGATGGCGATCAGCTGGTGGTCGATTCTATTAGCTATGCGTCGCTGCCGTCGTTAGCAACAGACCAAGACTTCCGAGAGGTCGATTTTGACGCGCTGTCGCCGGGTCAGCTCTGGCGTTTCCGGTTGAATCGGACGACAGGCACTGCCCAGACGGAGCTATTGGAATCGCGCTGCGTCGAGTTTCCGTCGGTGCATCCCGATCGCGTTGGGCAACCCTACCGCTACGCTTATATGGGTGCGGCTCACGCTGCCCAAGGCAATGCGCCCCTTCAGGCGGTGCTCAAGGTGGATTTGGCTACAGGGACGCGGCATCTGT
>CASBQJ010000312.1 GCA_949127705.1 Synechococcales cyanobacterium PMM_0085 | reverse complement strand
GAGTTCTCCAACAAATGCATCTGGGATGTAGTGCTGTAGGGTCAGCTGGTAGCCTGCGATCGCCACTGCTATGCCGGGTTGAATCGGCTGGCTAATCTGAATCAAGGGCTGAATTGAGGGTTGTGGGGCTGGCGATCGCCTCTTTTGGGTGACCGGAGGGAGCAATTCGCTTGGTTCAATTGGCACACTAGACTGGGGGAGTCGTTGGGGCGGGCGCGGCAGGGTGCGGCTCTGGACTAAGGCGACGTCAAATCGGCAGGGTAGGTCTGAAAACTGAGGATGTCTGGCCAGGAAGAGGGTGGCAGTCTTCCATAGTTTTTGCTGCTTTTGGGTAGTAATAGCAAGCAGGCCGTCTTCATCCCAATTGCCGCGTCGGCGCGCTTTGACTTCGATAAACACTAGCGATTTGGCGACTGGAGCGGGCGGGCTAGCGATTAAGTCGAGTTCGCCCCAACGGCAGTGCCAGCGGTGATGCAGAATTTGCCATCCTTGCTGAATTAGCCATTGCGCCACAAACGCTTCTGCGAGGTTGCCCAAATCGGGATTGGGAGGGTCAGTAGACTGGCGATCGCTCACAACCACCCCAAGCCACTATAGAAATTAGCTCTAATTTTGATCACCAGCTGTTTCCACCTGTTTCTACTTGTTTCCACGGGGCAGCATCTCTAGCTTAAGCATTCACGCTAGGATCAGCCTAGACCAAAATTCCCTGGACTTGTATGACCTCGTTGCTGCATGTATTGCGAACCGCTGTGCTGGCGGTTGGCCTTGGCCTTTGCCTGTGGGGAGCGATCGCCCTAGGGACACCTTCGCCCGCTGAGGCGGTTGAGTTCAATAAAGAAATTCTGGTGAATTCTGACTTTTCGGGGCAGGTCTTGACCGATGCCAGTTTTACTAAGGCCAATCTGCGCAATGCCAACTTCAGCAACACCGACCTGCAAGGCGTGAGCTTTTTTGGCGCAAATCTGGAAAGTGCCAATTTGGAGAACGCCAACTTGATCAACTCAACCCTAGACTCGGCGCGATTGGTGCGGGCAAATCTGACCAATGCGGTACTAGAAGGGGCGTTTGCCTTTAACGCCAAGTTTGATGGGGCGACCATTACAGGCGCAGATTTTACCGATGCCATGGTGCGGGATGACGTGCAAAAAAAGCTCTGTGCGGTGGCTGAAGGCACCAATTCGGTCACAGGGCGCAACACGTACGATACGCTCGATTGCCCTTAACGAGCAATCTTCCTGATAAATCTACAACTACAGTTCCAAAGGCTCACCCACCCACGGGCTTTGAGCCAGATCGGCAAAGGTGGTGAGGCGCTGTTCGCGGTCGAGGGCTTCAATTCGCTGGGTTTCTAAATACACCTGCTGTTGGTACGATTGCCCCAGCTCTGGATCGGTGGCGCAGTTTGTTTTTTGCCACAGGTCTAAAAAATGACGGCGGCGCTTCTCGCACATCACCCGTTCCATGCAGGCGATCGCCCCCCGAATCACCAGCGCTGATCGACGCAGGTCATATTGATTTTTTTCGTCCAGTTGAAATAGTAGATACAGATGCTCTAAGGGGTCTGGATGTTCGCTGATGCGGTCTTGGAGCTGCGAGAGTAGATCGGCCGAGACGGGTGCAGGGTCTGAGTCTACAGCTGAGCGGGTGAAGGCCAAAATCTGCTGCCACAGGACGCGATGGTGGGAAATACTGAAGTCTAAATCGCGTGATTCTAATGCCTCATGCACCTGCTCTCGGCAAGCGGGCAGGTGCAGGTACAGGCGCAGCAGTTGGGCTTCAGATTCTTCTAGCAGGGTGCGATCGCCCTTGGTTTGCCATTTTTGCGATCGCCCATGCCAGCGTTGCCCCCGCACCTGCGTCCGCAGATCGGTTTCTAGCTGCACCGCTAGCCGCCCGTTGCCCTGGCTCAGCAGCTCAGCACAGCGATGGATGTAGTGGGTGCGCAGACTGGCATTGGGCAGGCTGCCTAGCAGCTGTGCCACGGCTTGGGTGCTTTGCTGAAATTGGTCAGCCTGGGACAGATCTTTGCTGGCCAACATCTGCTGAATCTGCCAATCCAACCACAGCGGTGCCGCTTTCACCAGGGTTTGATAGGCAGCGGTGGAGTGGGTTTTGAGGAACTCGTCTGGGTCTTTGCCTTGGGGTAGGTTCAAAATCCGCAGTTGCACTTCGCCTTTATAGGCCAAGTCGGCCAGTTCACCAATGGCGCGGGTGGCGGCTTTTTCGCCAGCGGCGTCGGCATCAAAATTAAAGATAATTCGGTTCGATTCGGTGTAGCGCAGCAGCAGTTTAATCTGGGGCAGGCTGAGGGCAGTCCCCAAGGAGGCGACCACGTTGCCGATGCCAGCGGCATGCAGGGCGATCGCGTCAAAGTAGCCTTCAACCACAATTGCCCCGTCATCTTTGGCGATCGCCGCCCGCGCCCGATCTAAGCCGTATAGCAGTTTGCCTTTATCAAATAGCTCGGTTTCGGGCGAGTTGAGGTATTTGGGCTGTTCATCGGTTAAGGTTCTGCCGCCAAAGCCAATCACCCGCCCCTGCAAATCGTGAATTGGGATCATCAGGCGATCGCGGAACCGATCGTAATAGCCGCCTCCACCCTGCCGAGGGACGACCATGCCGGCTTGATCAACTAGGTCTACCGGATAGCGCTTTTGTTCGACCAAGTAGCTATACAGCGTCTGCCAGCCACCGGGAGCATAGCCCAACTGAAACTGTTGGATGGTCTCTGGTTGCAATCGTCGCGCCTGCTGCAAATAGACAAGCGCAGCCGCTCCCTGGGGCTGTTGCAGGGCATGTTCGTAGAATTTTGATGTTACCGCCAAAATTTCGTAAAGCTGCTCTCGCAGGGAAACCTGCCGCTGTAGCTCTTGCCGCTCGGCTGGTTCGAGCGTTTTGACTGATATTTGGTAGCGGCGGGCTAAATCGAGCACCACTTCCCCAAACGGTCGTTTGCCCAATTCCATCAAAAACTTAATGGCGTTGCCCCCGGCTCCACAGCCAAAGCAATAGTAAAACTGCTTGCTGGGGCTAACGCTAAAGCTGGGGGACTTGTCGTCGTGAAAGGGGCACAGCCCGGTGAAGTCTTTTCCCTGTTTACGCAGCACCACATGCTCAGACACCACGTCTACAATGTCGGCGCGCTGTTTGACCTCTTCAATGGTGTCGGGGTGAAGCCGGGGGAGGGACATGGGGGAAGGATGTTCGGCTTTGCCGTTCGCGAAGCGTAGGAGGAAGGAGGAAGCGGGAAGGAGGAATGGGAAATAGGTGGGGCTGGCGAGGGGGGCTAAATTAGGTTGGGGTGAAGGGTTTGTTTATTGTGACGCTTTTTGAGGAGCAGGGGCGGAATCTGTTGGGAAGAATTTAAGGGAATAGTTTGGCAATGGAAAATATGGATCAAATGCTTAGTTTTCCGCTAATGTACCAACTTAGCAGCCGCGTGTGGCGGATCTGCGATCAAAGCAAGGACGCATACTCATGGGACGTATTTTTATCTCAGCTGGACATGGCGGCACAGAGGGGTCAGGGATCGATCCGGGGATCGTGGTGGCGGGTACCACGGAGGCGAGAGAGATGATCTTAACGCGGGATCTCGTGGTGTCTGAGCTGCGATCGCGTGGGTTTGAGGTGCTGGCTGTGCCCGATGACCTCAGTATGGTGCTGTCAATTGCCTGGATCAATGCTCGTGGGATTGTGGGCGATGTGGCGCTAGAAATCCACGGTGACGCGTCGGGCAATCCGTCCGTGCGCGGGGCTAGTGTGTTTTATATTCCCAACAACGACTTGCGCAAAGCCCATGCTGAACTATTGCTGCTGGCTCTATTGCGGCGAGTGCAGCTTCCCAGTCGGGGCACTCGGCCAGATACCGACTCGGGAACGGGCATTCTGGCTTTTTGCCGTCAGGTGTCGGTGCCCTCGCTGCTGATGAATATTGGCTTCCTCACCAGCCCCGACGATCGCAGCATCATCCAAAATCGCCGCCGGGATCTGGCCTTAGGGATTGCAGACGGGCTAGCGTCTTGGAGCCGTGCCCTTGCTGGCCAACCCCCCGAGCCAGAACCTGTCTACTCCACCCTCAATATCAGCCTCAGCGGCGGAATTTATGACGAGCAAGGCATTATCGTCAACGGCAATGCCTACATCCCGATTGATCTAGTCGATCGGCTGGGGGTTGATCTAACTCAAGCGACCGATATCCGCCGCCTTGTGTACCGCAATATTGTGTATGTGAAGGCGGTCGAACTGCGCCCCTTCAATATTGCAGTCAGCTGGGATGCGACGACTCGTACCATTACGCTGCAACATGCGACGCTGTGCCCCGGCCAAGTGGATCGAATTATGGGGCTAGGTCAAACCAGCGAGGTGCAGATGATGATGTTTCTCAAGAACAACAATGAAGGCGCGATCGCCCAATTTCCAGAACTGCCTCGGCTATACCGCGAAGAGGGCACGACGGAAGGCGTGAATTACGATATCGCCTTCTGCCAAATGTGTGTCGAAACTGGCTTCCTCCAGTTTGGCAGCGACATTAAGCCGGGTCAAAATAACTTTGGTGGGTTAGGCGATGCGACGGGTACTGCCGATGGCGCGATTTTCCCCAGCGCTCGAATTGGGGTGAGAGCGCACATTCAACACCTCAAAGCCTATGCCAGCACGGCTCCACTGGTGCAAGGGTTGGTCGATCCTCGCTTCCGGTTCGTGGCCAGAGGAGTCGCCCCGTTGGTAGGGCAGCTGAGCGGTCGATGGGCGGCTGATCCCCAATATGGTGAAAAGATCATCTCGCTGGTGAGGCGGCTATACGAGTCAGCCGGGATCTTATAATTTTTGCTTAATTGAAGGGACACACACTAGTAGGGGCACAGCATGCTGTGCCCCTACTAGTGTGTACCTGCCGCATCTTGGGTGCCTACGCAGGGATGACGTTAAAGTCCAGGCAGATTCAATCCGCCCGTCAATTCTTCCATCCGTTCACGCATCGTTGCGGTGGATTTGTTGTATGCGTCTTTGGTTGCAGCTAGCACCAGGTCTGACAAGACTTCAGCCCCTTCAGCCAACACATCGGGAGAAATTTCTACCCGCCGAGGTTCTTGGTTGCCGCTGAGGATGACCTTGACTAGACCACCACCCGCTTCGCCAGTAATCTCCATGATTTCCAGCTCTTCTTGAAGCTTCTTGGCACCTTCTTGAACTTGCTGGGCTTTTTTGAACGCTTCGGTCAGCTCTTTCATTTTGCCAAGACCAAAGCCGCCGAATCCCTGTCCTTTCGTCATAACGTCTCGTAGGTGAGTTGTTCTGGTGAGTTGTTTTGGTGAGTTGTTCTGAAAACACGCTCGAATCTTAAAACCTTAGCACTTTTGCTAAACCAATGGTTTTAAAACACCACTGCTCGATTAAGCCGCTGCAAGCGTTAGAGAACTCGTTGCCTTAATACCCGCAACAGGGTGGTAAACGCCATTGGCAGGGGCGCGATCGCCTCCATCTGTTCGCCAGAAATCGGGTGCTGCAACCGCAATTTCCAGGCGTGCAGGGCTTGACCCGGTAGCTTGACGCCCATTGATTTGCCGGCACTGTAGACGGGATCACCGACGACTGGGTTGCCCATATAGGCGCTGTGAACCCGGATCTGATGCGTCCGCCCAGTTTCTAAGTCAAACTGCATCAGCGTGTAGTTGCCTAGGCGTTCTTGCACCTGCCAATGGGTAATGGCCGATCTGCCGCCTTTGTCTTCGGGCACCACTGCCATTTTTTTGCGATCAGCCAGATGGCGACCCACTGGCACGTCTACGGTGCCGCTCTGGGCGCGCGACGAGCCATAGACGACCGCTAAGTAGGTGCGGCGGGCGGTCTTAGTCTTGAACTGCGCCTGGAGGTGTTGATGCGCCTGATCGGTTTTGGCAATGGCGATCGCCCCGCTTGTATCTTTGTCTAAGCGATGCACAATGCCGGGGCGCTGCACCCCGCCAATGCCAGACAAATCGGTGCAGTGGGCTAGGAGCGCATTCACCAGCGTGCCGCCCTGATGCCCCGGTGCTGGATGCACCACTAAGCCAATTGGCTTGTTGAGAATAATCAGGTGCTCATCCTCAAATAAAATGTCGAGCGGAATCGTTTCGGCCTCTAGCTTCAGCGGCTCGACCTCCGGAATAACCAGAGAGAGGCGATCGCCCCCGCGCACCGATAATTTCTTAGACGTGCATACCGCCCCATTGACCTGCACCTGCCCCTGTTCAATCAACTTTTGGAGCCTAGCCCTGGAGAGATCGGGCAATTGCTCAGCCAAGTAGCGATCGAGCCGTTCGCCCGGTATATGAACGTCCAAATCAATGGTTGAAGTCACAATTTACATCCGGGTTTGAGGACTGAGAGGCAGATTGCGTAGATTGAAGCCCTGCTGCGGCCTGGAGTGCCTCTGTTTTACAGCGATACCACGAAAGAATTTCAACAAACTCTAAAACTTCCTGAACGTCTGCTTCAGGAAGCGTGTGGAGCTGGGCTACAATTTGCTCAATTAAGGTTTGCATCAAGCTACCCAACGTTGAATTTAATCAACATGGCATTTCTCACTCAACAAGGAGAATTCAACAATCTGGCAGTCGAGCGTTAACTCTCGCTACTACCTGATTTGATCTACCTGATTTGATATCCTTTATCTGCCTCTAAGCTTGACATACTTAATAAAAATTTTACGGTGGATTCAACCGACCCAGCATCCTATTGTTCAGCAGTTCCTTGCTCCTTGGACTGGGGCAGAAACTCGCACTCGACCACTACTTTGATGTTGCATTCGGCGGTGCCCGTGGCAATGTAGGGAATACCGCTCATGCCGCTGACGTTGACGCCAAACTCTAGCGTTACTTTTTTGACGTCGGCCATCGCCGCATCTCGAAAGGCATTGAGGGTGTGTTTGGTATAGGTTTTAATCGTGTTTTCAATCGCTTGGAAGCTCTGTGAAACCTGGTTACTAGGGTTGGCAGAGCCCCAGCCTTTGGCAGAACGGGTCGTCTCTCCAGAATTGGCGATCGCCCCAGGGGCTGCTGTGCGGTCGGTGGTTTCGACGTAAATCACGGTACCGTCTTCGACTTGAAGGGGTTGAAGCTGACTCATAGCAGTGCTGAACTCATAGCAAAACAACTGGATGCATCCTGACAGCGCCGCCGCTGGGGAGATCGCCAGGGATTCATCCAAAGCAGGGACGCCAATTATGAGGATAGATCATCTTGTCTGGTCATCGCCCTAATCATCGTCTAGATTAAGCAGCTGCTCGTCGATTGTTTGGAGCTGTTCGCGGGCGATCGCTTCCGAAATCAATCGTTTTCGCACCGCTTCATTCAACGCCCCTTTTTCCGCTAGCAGCAGCCGCCGCCGGATCGCGTCCAGTTTGGGGCGATCGCTTTCCTCCACGGCCGCCGAATCTTCGCGCTGGTTGTAGCGATCGCGCAGGGCTTTCTCAGAACGGGCTACCTGCACCTGATAGCGCGATCGCATCTCTTCATAGACCGCCTTGGGCAACACGCCCGTTTTGAGCAGCTGTTCGAGTTCATCTTGCGCCGCCTTGGCCGAAATTAGCTGTGCCTGGAGCTCTTCTACCTCGCGACGGGCCGGCGACATCGGCACCAGGTTTAACTGCTTCACCAGCCAGGGCAGACTCACTCCTTGCCCCACCAACGACAGCAGCACCACCCCATAGACCAGCGCAATTAGATCTGCCCGTCCGGGTAAGCTGGCTGGCAAACTCAGCACCAGCGCCATCGATAGCGACCCTTTAATGTTGCCTAAAAACAAAACATGTTGCCAGGGTAGTGGGATCGGGCGATCGAACCGCTGCACCACTGCCAGCAATGGATAAACCGTCAACAATCGCCCCACCTGATAGGCCAAAACGGCCAGCAGTACCGCTGGGAGATTGCGCCAGAGCGTTGCCAAGTCAAGCTCTAACCCAATCAATAAAAAGATAAACGTGTTGACCCCAAACCCGGCATATTCCCAAAAGCTGTAGAGCGTAATCCGGCTGGAGGCCGAAAATTGGCGAGCTAAACCCGCATTCCCTACCATCAAACCTGCCACCACCACCGCTACCACGCCCGACACATGTATCAGTTCTGCACCCTGAAACGCTCCTAGCGCCAGCGCTACCGTCAATAAAATGCCGCTGAGCGGATCATCTGAGCGGGCAAATAACCCGGTGCTGAGATAGCCCAGGACTGTACCCAGCAGCGCCCCACCCACAATCACGATCAAGAACCGCTGAATTCCATCTGCCAGCGTCACAGAACCCGTGCTATATGCCTGTAAAATCAACCCATATAGCACCAGAGCCATGCCATCATTGAACAGGCTTTCACCCTCCACAATGGTCGAGAGACGAGCGGGCACAGACACTTCTTTAAACACCGCAATTACCGACACCGTATCGGTAATTGCCAAAATCACCCCCGCCAGCAGGGCTGGAATCCAGTCTAACCCCAGCACTACTGTCAGCACCGTAGCCGTAATGCTAGAGGCAATCAAGACGCCAGGGCCAGCTAGCAAGAACACGGGCTTGAGCGTGCTGCGCAGGCGGCTGACATCGGTATTGATGGCGGCTTCAAACAACAGAATCGGCAAGAAAAGGTTGATGATTAAGGACGACTCTAGCCCGATCCGATCCGGCAGAAATTCGGCGATCGCCAATCCGGCCACCACTAGCCCGGTCACATAGGGGATCCGCAGCCGCCGAGACAGCAACGCTACCACCGTTGCGACCAGTAGCAAAATGATCAGTACCGGAATAATTTCCGGTACATGATTACTATTCAACTGATTGGGGGCACTAGACGCTAGCCAATTGGGATCATCCATCGCCTCACTTTTGCATAATTTGGTGCATAACTTGGTACATAACTTGGTGCAAGTGTTGGGTATAACTGGGTCGTGCCCAACACTTGCTTAACCCTGAACCTAACCGCTACTGGCCGAATAGCTGATCTGCCCGCTGCCGAATGGCGTTGAGATTTAAGGCTAAATCTTGCTTCAGCCGACTTTCAATGATCCCAATTGGCATGATTCGGCTAGGCAGTAAGGTTAATGAGTAGCACAGGTTAGTTCCCGGCATTTCTACATCTCCTTGAAGAGAGCCTTGGGTTGGATGCAGCTGCCAGTGCCCGTAAAATTCTTTGAAATCGCCTTCTACCATTTGAAAGCCAATCTCATGGGGAAAATTTTCCACCATGTCTAAGACAACGCGCGCACAGAATTTCAGCTGTAGTTTCCAGAGCGACTGTACCCCTATTTGCTCAATCCGGATGCCGCCCTGAGGATGTTCGGTGCGGCAGCTTTTGGAGAGGTTGGGAATGAAATCGGCTAAGTGCTCATAATCAGTCAAAATTTGCCAAATTTTTTCGGTTGAATAAGGCAGGCAGGCACAGGCAGAGATGCGGCGGCGGCGACCTTCGACCTGCTCGGTTTGCACCTCTACCTCTGACGATAAAGCCAGGTTAACAGCACCGTCACCGGCTACCTCCAATAGAGGCGAGGCTAGAGAAGAAGAATTTTCCAGAATTGATTGATCTAGGTCGGAACTCATACCCGCTACTTTATCCACAGAGTAAATTTGGAGACTGGGGCAACGTTAAGGTGAAGTAGGTTTTCCAAGACCCATCGGGGCGTGGGGTACTCGTGGCGGCGATCGCCCCACTTAAATGGGCGGCCAGTCCCTTCACCAGAGCTAGCCCTAGGCCAATGCCGGGAATTGCCTTTTGGGTGGCATGGTGTCCTCGCCGAAACTTCTCAAAAATAACGGGCAACTCTTCGGGGGTAATCCCCACTCCAACGTTGCATAGTTGGATCATCACTTGCGGGGTAGCTTGCTCCGTACAAAATAGAACATTGAGGTCAATTTTACCGCCAGAGTCACTATATTTTCTAGCATTGGTCAATAACTCCGTCAGGATGCGATGGAGGCTATCTGGCTCAGTGCGAACCATTAAAGGGCGATCGGGGAGGTGCAACTCTAAGGTTAACTGCTGTGCTGCCATGGGTTCAATCCATGCCTGTTGGAGATCACGGATAAAGTGGTGCAGGTCAATTTGCTGCACCTGAATCCCAACGGAGTTAAATTCTAGCTTTTGCAGCGCTAGCAAGTCATTAATCAGCTGAGTTTCTTGAGTGCATTGAGTGTCTAAAATTTGCAGATACCGATCGTGTTGTGCTGGCGTCACGTTGGCGTCACGCAGCATCCGAATTGCCAGCTTCATACTAGTTAGCGGCGTCAGGAGTTCGTGGCTGACCGTACTGAGAAACTCTTCCATAATCTGGTTGAGCCGGCGCAATTGATCGATTTGTTGCCGACTTTTTTCGTAGAGTTTTGCCTGAACATCGAGGCTGTGAAGCAGCTGAACCGTGCGCTCCTCTACTAACAGGTGAACCTGGCGCAGAGTTTGCGTTTGAATGATGGCGGTGCTGACTTGGGCTGCAAGCAGCTTCACGAACGCCAGTTCTTCGGATTGCCAAAATCGGTGCTGCCGCTGCTGGAAGACCAGGCAGCCTAAGAGGGTGCCTTGACGTTCCAAGGGCACCAGCAGCAGCGCGGGCATTGCTGCTAAGTTGAAAATGGGGGCTACGGTAGAGCGGGCATCGATCATCGCTTCCTGATGGGGCATCGGAATAGCGACGGCTTGATCGACATGGGCAAACAGGTGCCGACAGATGTCGCAGTTGGCAATTTGGAATGACTGCTTCAGCCAGTCGTTCACCGATAAATTAGCCGAGGTCTCCAGGGGGGTGCTTGAGGTTGAGGTGGGCTGATCACGACTCAGTGGCCCATCGCTCAGAGGGAAGATGGATGCCACCGTGGCACGGGTTTTGGCCATGCGATCGCCTGGGCGGCCTTTGAGTGGAGGATCGCCATACTTAAATAGCAACACCGTCCCCTGGCTCACCTGTAGGGCAGAAACACCTCCCTCAACCGCTAGTTGAAAAATTTGTTCTAGTTGACAGTCCTGACGCACCGCGCTCGTTAGCTGATCTAATACGGCTTGGTATCGAGTTTGCTGCTGTATCTGCTGCTCTAGCTGCACCTGAGCAATGGCGATCGCCACCTGATCGACCAGCCGTTTGATCAACTGAATATCATGCTCGCTCCACGCCACGGGCTGCGATCGCGTTAAGAGCAGGATGCCATTATGGCGACCTTGAAACTGGATTTTGGCAATCAAAACAGCTCTAGCCTGAGGTAGCTCTAGTTGAAAGGGTTGCAGCTCTGAGGTAGTGGCTGCTGGGAATTCTGTTTCTGGCACTGTTAGAGGCTGGGCGGTGGGTGGTGGCGGTGAGTCGATATCGGCAGCCTGTGCTCCAGGCATCCCCTGGAGGTCGGCGATCGCCACAAGGTCAGTCTCAGTTAACTGCGCGTGAATGGCAGGGATTGCCAGCAGCCTGAACCACGGACTCGGTGCTTGAGAGCAGGAAGGCGGGCGCGGCGGGCAACACTCTAACGACTGAATCAGCAGCTGTTCTCGATTCAGCAGCCCTAACACGCAAGCGTCTACCTCCAACACACCGCTCAGGCGCTCAAGCAAACTTACCAGCGCCTGTTCAGGCGTTTTACTCTTGAGAATAATTTTTGGCAAATCGTGCTCAAACTGCTGAACCAGTAAACTGTGCTGGGATTTAACCACTGTAGTCAAGGGGGATGCGGGGAGTTGGAATGCGGGGGAATGGTTTGCCATCGTCTCTACAACCCACCTCTCAAGAATTAAACTCTACGATAGATAAGACGTGACGATAGGCGCGCTGATTGACAGGACTGATTCAGGCTGGAACTCTTTGCCTTTGTCGGTTTGAGACTAACTGCTAGTATATTCAAACGAGCCACTCAGATAGATCTTTTGAACTAGAGACGCTAGCAATCACAATTGGTAGTAGTCTTGAGCGTAGTTTGGATACAAGGGGTTAACTTGCTCCAGATTACACGTTCCAATGTGGACTAGAATCCGTGATTCCCCTACGTTTCAACCATATTTTTCTATGGAAACGATAGATTTACCGATAACGACACGTAACTTGCAGGTCAAATCGCAATTTTGGTAAAGCTGCCTAACGCTGTTAACGCAGCTATGACTATTTCTTATAAAGCTGCTAAGCAAGCTGCAATTGACGCAGTGATGTCTAAGTCAGCCATTGATTCTCTTACCTTGTTTTGGAACTCATGACTGTAGCACTTCCTTGTTTATCTTCATTACAGGCCATTGGCACCGTCAAAGGGCCAGGTGAAAATGCGAATCAATATGTATTTATTACCGCTAACAATCGCCACGTTAAGGTCGGCGAATTTGTTTACTATGATGCGCCTACGGACGATGTGGCATCGGGGATGCTCCAGATTTTAGGCAAAATTTCGGCACGGTGCTTGATTGATCATTTACCCGATCGGATGTTTGCCGACACAGAAATTAGCCCAGAGGCGATCGCGGCCATCGTCGGATTTTCGCATCCCAATCCCGAAATCTACGAAGTGACCGTAGATGTAATCGGTTACTTCGACCCTAGACTGGGCTTCCTTAATCCCCGCAAGACGCCTGATCCGGGCTATAAGGTCTACTTAGCCAGCGATGAATGCTTGCGCCAGGTGCTGAACAAAAAACAGCCAGGAGAGATCGGCGCGGCGTATCTGGGTTATCTGCTGCTGCGGGAGCAAAACGCAGTGCCGATCGCGGTGGATGTGAAGGAATTGGTGAGCACCCATATTGCCATTCTGGCAGGTACGGGGTCGGGCAAATCCTATACCGCTGGCGTGCTAGTGGAAGAATTGCTGGCACCTCACAACCGAGCCGCCGTCTTGATTTTTGACCCGCACGGCGAATATGGCACCTTGGCCGACATGCGAGGCCATCCGAAATTTATGGCTGAAGATGGCTATGCCCCTCAAGTCAAAGTCCTAACCCCAGACGATGTCCGGATCCGAGTGTCGTCGCTTGACTACTACGACATTTTGGCGCTGCTGCCAGAGATGAGCGATCGCCAGCAGTCTATTTTGAATAAAGCGTTTATCCTGCTACAGAAGCATCGTCGCGGAGATCATCGCTGGGGCGTGCAGGATCTAATTGCGGCGGTGTATGAAGCAGACCGCAGCCAGGATGATGATGGGAACGAAAAAACGGGTTCGTCAGCGCCTGCACTGGAATGGAAGCTAGATCGATTGGAGCGATCGCGCTATTTCCATACCGTTGACCACATGACCCCCAGAGACTTGTTTCAACCTGGCCAAGTCACTGTATTACAAATGAATGAAATTAGCCAGGAAGAGCAGCAGGTCATTTGTGCGGCGGTGTTGCGGCAAGCCAATCAAGCCCGGATGAATACCCAAAAAGGCAATATTACAGACGACGATGAAAATTACCTGCCCTATCCTATTTTTATCTTGGTAGAAGAAGCACATCGCTTTGCCCCGGCCCATGAACCGTCTCGTTGCAAGACAATTTTGCGAACTATTTTGAGTGAAGGCCGGAAATTTGGGCTGGGAATGGGGCTAATTACTCAGCGACCCGGTAAGCTCGACGCGGATGTGCTGTCGCAGTGTATGAGCCAATTCATTATGCGCATTGTCAACCCCGTAGACCAAGATAGCCTGAAGTATGGCGTAGAAGCCGCTGGGCGAGATTTGCTCAAGGAACTGCCGGCCTTAACCAAAGGGCAAGTGATTATTGCTGGCGCATGTGTCAATACGCCGCTGCTGTGCCAAGTGCGCCAACGGCTGACCAAACACGGCGGCGAAACGTTGGATGCTCCGGCAATGTGGCAGCAACATTTCCAAGCTCACCAGGTGCATCAACGGGAGATAGAACAAGCTCCCCCGGTTAGTCGCGCCCGGTCAAGAACCGTGGGCGGAGTCAGCATTGACTAGTAGTCTGAGGCGTAAATCTGCCTACCATTCGTAGTGCAGGCATCTTGCCTGCGCAGGCAAGATGCCTGCACTACAGTAGCTAAACTTGCGCCGTCTTCTACTAGTGATATAGCGGCTCTAAATAGCAACTCAATAAAAAAGGCTTGCCCGTTTGATCCGAGGTAAGCCAGTATTTTTTAAGTAGATTATTTAACTTAAACAGTCAAGGGTGCTGAGATTAAGCTACCGGGCAAGAAGTTGAATCAGCTGTTTGAATACACGCAGGCGATCTACTGCTTTGAGTTACTTTTTTTGAGTTAAATGAGTCCGAAACAAGGTAGGGAGGCGATCGCCTTCTAAACTCGAATTCTTAGCCAGTGAGGGAATGACCGTAAAGAGAGAAAGCCAGAGAACAAGCGCACCGACTTCAAACATAGGTAGATTAAGAATGTGAGGTAGAACAGGGAACAGGATTGTAAGAAAACATACCTAAATTGAGGTCTATTTAATTCTTACCATTAATTCTGAGTATCTTATCCATCAAAAAGCAGACTTCGGCTTTGCCGGAGAGCCGTAAACCAGAGAAACTGCTGCCGCACTCAACTCTAGAGCTAACTATACGGCTTAACGCTCAAAATCGAATGAGGGGAGGGCACCCCTATCTCAGGGCTTTACCCTGGTTTCACTCTCAGTCGCGGCCTGCATTGCCCAGGCTGCCTAGCAAGATTAGAGACAGGATTAGAGATCTTGGTCATCAAACGTATTGCATTGATTGGGATCGCCCGTCTTAATGCCCTGCGTGAACCAACGCACCCGTTGAGCAGAACTGCCATGGGTAAACGAGTCCGGCACGACCCGCCCGCTCGCCCGTTTTTGCAGCCGATCGTCGCCAATCGCCGTGGCCGCATTTAGCGCTTCTTCGACGTCTCCCTGCTCCAAAATTTTCTGCGCTTGCTGGGTACGGTTGCCCCAAACTCCAGCAAAACAGTCTGCCTGCAACTCTAACCGCACAGAAAGCTGATTGGCTTGAGCTTCACCCGCTTGCTGCTGCATCTTTTGCACCTGGCCTGAGATCCCCAGCAAGTTTTGGACGTGATGCCCAACTTCATGGGCGATCACATAGGCTTGGGCAAAATCTCCAGGTGCCCCAAGCTCACTGTCCATATCTTGGAAAAAGCTAGTGTCGATGTAGACTTTTTGATCTAATGGGCAGTAGAAAGGCCCCATGGCAGACTTGGCGACGCCACAGTCTGATTCCACAACTCCAGAGAATAGAACGAGTTTGGGGGGGACGTATTTTGAGCCAGACTCTTTAAAAATTTCACTCCAGGTGTCTTCGGTGTAGCCCAGAATGACGGAGACAAATTGGGCGGTCTCGTCATCGGCCGGAGGAGTCGGAGCCACCTGAGCGGGCTCGGCGTACGGATCTGCCCCTGTGACCTGATCCAAAATCATACTGGGATCACCACCCAACAGCGTCACAATGATTGCCAGGACAATGGTGCCGATGCCCCCGCCGACCACTGCACCGGAACGTCCCATGCCCCGTCTATCTTCAACGTTGCTACTCTTGCGACCAAATTGCCAGCGCATATTTAAGGCTAGATAGATATATTGATGAATTTACCACAGCATTACAGGGCAGCCGAGATTGTGGCGAGAAGTATTGCTTTAGGCAGATCAGCGGGTGGTAGATCCGGCTGGCTGGTAGGTGCGGTTTTGCAGGCATACTAGCTCAAAGGTTTTACCATCCATAGCGATTGAGGGCTATAGCCCAGTTTGGCGTAGAGGTTGATAGCAGGCTGATTTGATTGGAAAACATGCAGCCCAATCTGGCGATCGCCCCGTTGAACTGCCCACGCCTCAGCCTGACGAATCAGCGCTGCCCCAATTCCTTGGCGTCGGCAGGCCGGAGCTACATATAGCAAAAAGATATGGGAGTGGCGATCGCCCTCCACCTGATCGATGGCGCTCCCGAGCCACAGACAGCCGATTGGCTGAGCGATGGCAGCATCCGTCACCGG
>CASBQJ010000311.1 GCA_949127705.1 Synechococcales cyanobacterium PMM_0085 | reverse complement strand
TGCCGGACATGACCCATTCAACGACACACACACCGATCAAAATCACCGTCAAGCTATTTGCCGCGTACCAGGAAGCCTATGGCGTGCCAGAACTGGCATTGGAGGTGCCGACTGGATGGACGGTGAAACAGGTGCGCGATCGCCTCCTAGCCGAACATCCCGAACTGCAACCGTGGCGTGACGTGACCCGGTTTGGGGTTAACCTCCAGTTTGTGGAACCAGAGACGGTAGTGCAGCAGGGGGATGAAGTGGTGCTGATCCCTCCAGTGAGTGGGGGGTAGGGCGCTGTTTGTAGACGCTGATCTGCAAGCCTGAGATTTCGGTTTGAAGTAAGTCCCAGTTGGCCTCTCCATTGGCCACAACAGGGTCAATTTGCTGAAATGCGGCCTCGGTTAGCATCACTTCATCTCGCCCTGCCAGGTCTTCACCTAGCTTGGAGGCCAAGTTCATTTGTTCGCCATAGACGTCGCTGTAGTGATTGTCCCTGGAGATCATAATCAGCTCGCCGTAGCCAATCCCAATGCTGACATGCTTTTGCAGCGGTGCCACTTGCCGAATCATGGCGTTGGAGGCGGCGATCGCCAATTCAACGGTCGGGAACACGGCGTACACATTATCGACTTCGATTTTGAACACACTGCCCTGATGCGCCGCAATTACAGGCAGCACGGCACCCCGCATTCGCTCAATTTCGGCCAGGGCGCTAATAATGCCTTGCTCGTGGGAAATCCGCGAAAAGCCCGAGGAATCGAGTACCAAAATGGCGTGGGTTTCAACAAATTGGTCGTGAATTTGGGCATCGATCGCCTCGGCGGTTTCGGGATGCTGGAGGCGTTGCCGTAGCAGTTGCTCTAGCGCTGAAGCGGTGTTGAGTTGAGTCGGTGGTTGCTGGGCAGCGGAATTGACCTGCTTCGGTGCCGCCCAGCCCAGAATCAGCGATATACCTGTGGCAATCAGCAGGCCAAAGGCGATCGCCAGCGTCTTAAAGGTCATAGAAACTCTCTGTGGGGAGGACAAATGCCCACCTGTCGGCTACCAGTTCCTAAGGTTAGGAGTTGGAGTCAAGCCAAAACCGATGGTGTTTCAGTCAACTGAGCAATTTGCACCCAGTTCTAATCTTCCCCGATTCTCGGCCAATTCCGTCAGATCCATGGCGGCAATCGGAGGATATTAAAAGTTTTTTTTGAACCTGGTCAAAAAGTTTTCTGCGCTTTAGCCAGTTGGTTGGGGCTTAGAGGGGCGATCGCCTTACCAAAACAGGCGTTGAGCTAATCCCGACAATTTTTGTCGGGATTGTTTGACGCGCTTTGTGCGCCATGTTACTATTCATCTCTATTGGGTGGGAAAACCATTACAAACCTTACCCAACCGTCAATTCGCCCTGTTGGCGTTCTTCATCCCCATCCTTCCTCACGAGTATCCACCCATGACCCTGGCAACCAACCTCCCCACTACCCAAACTCGCTCTACCGCCGCTACCTTCACTGGGCTGAAGTGCAAGGAATGCGGTGCCGACTATGAAGCAAAAGCAATTCACGTTTGCGAATATTGTTTTGGCCCACTAGAAGTGGTGTACGACTACAGCGCCCTGCGGCGAACCGTGACCCGTGAAAGCATCCAGGCTGGGCCTAATTCGATCTGGCGGTATCGCGCATTTTTGCCTGTGGACAGCGACAACCCCATCGACGTTGGCACGGGCATGACCCCGCTGGTGAAGGCTAATCGCCTCGCCCGTCGCCTAGGTCTAAAAAATCTTTATATCAAGAATGATGCGGTCAACATGCCCACCTTGAGCTTCAAGGATCGGGTGGTGTCGGTCGCGCTGACCCGCGCTCGGGAACTGGGGTTCACCACCGTCTCCTGCGCCAGCACCGGCAACTTGGCCAACTCGACGGCAGCGATCGCGGCGCATGCCGGATTAGAGTGCTGCGTCTTCATCCCCTCCGACTTGGAAGCTGGCAAAGTCTTGGGCACGCTGATCTACGGCCCCACCGTCATCGCCGTTCACGGCAACTACGACCAAGTCAACCGCCTCTGTTCAGAAGTAGCCAACACCCACGGCTGGGGCTTCGTCAACATCAACCTGCGCCCCTACTACTCCGAAGGTTCTAAAACCCTTGGGTATGAAGTGGCCGAACAGCTCGGCTGGCAACTGCCCGATCACATCGTGGCTCCTCTGGCCTCCGGTTCCCTGTTCACCAAAATTCATAAGGGATTCCAAGAATTCATTAAGGTGGGGCTGGTAGACGAGAAGCCCGTGCGCTTTAGCGGTGCCCAGGCCGAAGGCTGCTCCCCGATCGCCCAAGCCTACCGCGACAACCAAGACTTTATTACCCCCGTCAAACCCAAAACCATCGCCAAGTCGATTGCGATCGGCAACCCGGCTGATGGCGTCTACGCCCTGGAAATTGCCCGCAAAACTAACGGCAATATCGAATCGGTGAACGATCAAGAAATCATTGATGGCATCAAGCTGCTGGCTGAAACCGAAGGCATCTTTACCGAAACCGCAGGCGGTACCACTGTCGCCGTGCTGAAGAAGCTGGTTGAAGCGGGCAAAATCAACCCCGACGAGACCACCGTCGTCTATATCACGGGCAACGGCCTCAAAACCCAAGAAGCGGTTCAAGGCTACATCGGCGAACCCCTCACCATCGAACCCAAGCTAGAAGCCTTCGAGCGGGCCCTAGAGCGCGCCCAAACCTTGGGACGGCTGGATTGGCAGCCTGTCACCGTATAAGACTGCATTCAGACGAAATCACCTAGAATCCCACGTATTACCCTCTTAACCACTCGTTATGGCAGTCAAAGTTCTAATTCCTACACCCTTACAGCAATTCACCGCCAACCAGGCTGCGATTGAATGTGAGGGCACGACGATTCATGGTTTGCTTGAGACCTTAGAGCAAGATTTTCCGGGGATCAAAGCTCGGCTCTGTGATGACGAGGGCAAGCTGCGCCGATTTATCAACTTCTACGTCAACAGCGAAGATATTCGCTTTTTACAAGGGGCAGATACGGTGCTGGCAGCGGGCGATGAAGTTAGTATTGTGCCAGCCGTTGCCGGGGGTTGAGCGATCGCCCCTTTGCTTCTTGATGGTTACCCTCAGAAATCCTTACCTTGACGGATCGAGTTCACAGGTTCGAGATCTATAGCAACCCGGTACTATAGGCATAGGACGTTTCACCAGACTGACCCACACTATGCCAGACGAAGCGACAAACCCTACTGCTCCAGATGCCAGCACCCCTTCAGTAGACCCCTCGACTGAAGCCCCGATCGAAGCATTGCAGGTCGAGAAATCCGCGCCAGCCGAGGCGACACCTGCGGCTGATGCCCCTGCGGCCAACGCAAAGGCAGCAGCAAAAGGCAAGGCCGCAGGTGTCGCCTCGGCACCTGCCGAAAAGCCAAAGAAGGAAAAGCCTCCTGCTCTAGAAGACAAGCCGTTTGGTGAGTTCATTACCCAAGAATTCATGCCCAAGCTGAAGACTACGATGGGCACGCTCGGCTTCAATGACTTGGAACTGACGTTTGAAAAACAGCCTCTCCCAATTCGGGGGATGGAAGCCGCAGGTGACTGTTGGCAGGTTGCCGGGACGTTTCAAGGGGGGCGGCACTCCTTTTTGATTGGCTTCCTCAAGGAAGACATTCAGGGTCAAAAAGTGTTTAGCTGTTCAGATTACGGCTCAAAGCCCAGCCTATTAGAATCGTTCATGATTGATGAACGCAAGGTCACGCTGGATTTGCTGCTTATGTATACCGTGCAGCGGCTGAATGGGCAGAAGTGGCTTGTAGGAAATTAAGCCGCTAAACGCCGCCTGAGAGCCTCAAATTTAATCTAAACCCCGTTGCTTGATCTGGAGCGACGGGGTTTTTGCTGGCGATCGCCCTATTCAACCGGCCATCACGTTTGCTGATCCCCACGGTCATTTTCGCCAATCCCCATTGTTATGAAACCATAACAATATGATCCCCATTTTCCTAGTAATCTCGTCAAACCCTCCAGAATCAATGTGTTAGCCCCTTGACCTACGCCCGGTTTTTCCGCACTATGAGGTTGACTCGTTGATCCCCGCGATCGCCAAGCTGAGGTTGAGCGGATGGCGAGTCGGGTAATATCGCGGCAGCTTAGCCAATCTGGAGGTAACGAGCATCATGGCGCAAGAACGCCCCCCCTTAGAAGACATGACCCTACGGCAACTCCGTCGAGTTGCCAGCGAGTACACCGTTTCTCGCTACAGTCGGATGCGCAAAGATCAGCTGGTGGCATCCATTTTAGACGCCCAGAAAAAAGCAGGACTTTCCTCCCCCACTCTTCCCATGGCAGAAGCCCAAGCCGAAGTTGAAGCGGCTAAATTTGATGTCGGACAAGCTGATCGCCTCCCCGTGTCGCTAGCGGCGGTGGACGAACCCCTAGCAGATCTGCCAGACGGCTATGGCGATAGCCGCATTGTGCTGATGCCTCGTGACCCACAATGGGTCTATGCCTACTGGGATATCCCCAACAGCCATAAGCAAGCATTGCGGCAGCAGGGCGGTTATAGATTGGCGCTGCGCTTTTATGATGTAACAGATATTGATATCAGCTTCCAGCGGCCCCACAGCTTGCAGCAATACGAATGCGATGAGATTGCGCGGGAGTGGTACCTACCGATCCCGGTGAGCGATCGCGATTACATTATTGAAATTGGCTACCTGTGCATGGACGGCCGCTGGCTGATGCTAGCGCGATCGGCTCGGGTGCATGTGCCTCCCGTTTATCCTTCTGACTGGGTTGAAGATCAGTTTGCCACCATTCCTTGGGAAGAAGACCTGCGCGGCAAAACCTTCTTAGAACTGGTGCCGCCTAGCCAGCGTGCCAGCGTTTACAACCTCACGGCTCCGAGTGGTGATGGCAACGAGATCTACGATGAAATCTTTGGCCTGACGCAATCGGCTGAATCTCAACGAGTCGCGGGTTCGCTGTTTGGTTCAATGCAGCAGGTTACCGGGTCTGTTCCCGCTCAGCGGATGGCAGAACAAGCCATTAGTTCCTACGTCTTTCCGTCGGGTGTGGGCATGTGGGCGGCACCAACGGGGTCAGGGCTAACCATGTCGGGGGCAGGGCTAACCATGTCAGGGGCAGGGTTCTCCGGTTCTGCACCCCCTATTCGCCCCCGCCAATTCTGGCTAATTGCCGATGCCGAGCTAATTGTATATGGCGCAACTGAGCCAGATGCCACCGTAACGATTGGCGGGCAACCCGTCAAGCTCAATTCAGACGGCACCTTCCGGTTCCAAATGTCATTCCAAGACGGATTGATCGACTATCCGATCATGGCCGTGGCCGCCGATGGCGAGCAAACCCGTTCGATTCACATGAAGTTCAACCGTGAAACTCCTGAGCGCCATACCAACAAAAAGGAAGACGCTGTTCAAGAATGGTTGCCACAGTAAACTGTGACCCGATTCACGTTTAATTCATGCCGGCAATTCATTGAGGTTTCCACCTCCTCCCATCCCCTCCTTTACGAGGGGATTTTTTTGGCAGCAGTTTTGGGAGCAGACAGTGTAGGGTGGAAGAACAATCAGCGATAATCCTTCTCCCATGACTCCTCAAGACATCACCGCCGTCATCACCGACATGTTTGGCAGTGCCGTTGAATCGTCGGAGCCTGTCTCTTGGCAGGTGGAGACGGGTAATTTTCGGTTACTCATTTTGCTGTCAGAGGATCACGCTTGGCTCCGATTACTGGTCTCCATTACATCGGCGCATGCGGCTCAGCCCTACTGGGAGCAATTGCTAGAAGCAAACTTTGACGATACGCAAGAAACGCGCTACGCCCTCTATCAGGGGGTGCTGTGGGGGGTGTTTCAGCATGGCTTGAGCGGGTTGAGCATCGCCGATTTTCAAGGGGCGATCGCCCGCCTGATTGCGTTGCAAGATCAAGGACTGAACCACAGTTTCAATCAGCTGGCCGAAATCCAAATTCGGCAGATTGTCCAGGCGGCAAAGCTTCAGGGGCAGTCGTTACAGTCCACGCTGCAAATGCTGCAACGGCTATACGATGAAGGGGTGATGGGTGAACTAGACGATGATGCAGCGGCCAGGTCTAGGGTGATCGAAGCATGGCGGCATCAGCTGGAGCGATTTTGGGAAGAGGTGGATGTTGATAGCTGAATCAGCTAAAACCCTTTGGGATTGCCATTAGGGGGTCACCTTGAGCATTCCGGCTCAGCCCGCTGGACAATTGCCATCTACCAGTATTCTGTCTGTAGGACGCGTTGGTAGCAATTGATGAGTTTGATTTTGCTGATTGGAGCCTTACTCGTTTCATTTTTAGTCTTTACCTTCTTGGTAAAAGTGCTGCGAGCGGCAGTGAGTACGGCGATCGCGCTAGCCTTAGTTGTGCTGGTTTTACAAATTCTGTTTGGCATCAACCCAGGGCAAGTTTGGCAAGCCGTAACTGGCCTTTGGGAAAATTTACAGCGCCTGATTAGTGGCAATTAACCATCAATGGGGTGGAGATTGAATGGGGGTGGAGATGGCTGAGAGGCGATCGCACTGACAGCAGAGCGAATAGTGCGATCGCGGATCTTGTAGGGTGCGTTGCGACAAGCAAACGCACCATCACTCCCATCACTCATCCAGTCCAAACTCAACTGGGCATTCACCCCAATTTGGTGGATAAATCCCTTCAGTAATCAATCGATGCACGCTTGAAAACTGCCATTCTGTTGGAACTTGCAACCCCAGGTCTTCGATAGTCGGACATAAGAGAACGCAGCTCAAGGATTAATGGTAGGATGCCCAACAAAATGGTGCGTTTGCTGTTCAGCAACGCACCCTACAAGATCCGCGATCGCATTGACGCTCAACGGCCAATTTGTG
>CASBQJ010000310.1 GCA_949127705.1 Synechococcales cyanobacterium PMM_0085 | reverse complement strand
TCGTTAGACTGTAGAGCAAAGGAGCGGCGATCGCAAAAGCCACACCGGGTGACAGCCACCCTAACTGTCGCTTAACCCATGTCCGAAGCATCTAAATTGTTACTCAATTGTGTATTGCAAGCATCGCAGCGCCGATGCTGTAAACGCGCTTGGTCATTAGGCTTCAGAAGCCTTCAGAATTCTAATGACGAGTCTGGTCTGCCCAAGGGGTCAAGCGTTGAGACAGCCATTTGAGACTGTAGTCAATCACTAACCCAATCAGGCCGATAATTGCAATACAGAACAGAACTTTTTCTGTTTGGAGAAATCGTTGCGCCTGGATAATCTTAAAGCCCAAACCACTCTGCGCTGCCACCAGTTCAGCAATCACGAGGTAATTCCATGCCCCAGAAATATTGACGCGCAGCGTATCTAAAACACTCGGAAAGATGGCAGGAACAATTACCTTGAACAGCACATCGCGGCGGTTTGCACCCAACGTATAGGCAACGTTGATCATTTCATTGGGAATGAATTTAACCGCATCGGCCACCATAATTGCGTTATATAAAACGACGCCAAGCGTCACAATTAGGATCTTCGCTTCTTCGCCTAACCCAACCCAAATGATGATCAGCGGGACAAATGCCGTCACGGGCATGTATCGCACCGTGCCGACGAACGGGGCAAAAAGACTACTCATGCTGCCGAATGTCCCCATGGCAACTCCCATGGGGACGCCAATCAATGCCGCTGCCAGAAACCCTGCCAAGACGCGGCCACAGCTGACGAAGACATCGTTGAGCAGATTATCTTGCGTAAACATAGTGAACCCGGCTTGCAGCACTGCCGTAGGCGTAGGCAGGAAAATTGACGGCACCAGTCCGGCATAGCTAACAGCCGCCCACAGCAGTAGCGGCACGGCTAAAGAAACCACCACGATCAGCAGCCCTAGCTTGCGAGGAAACGCCTGACGAATATTCCAAAATACAGAGGGCTGAAGATAGCGATATTGACGAGATTCATCCAAAAGGTTGGATTGATTTAGACTAGATTGAGCCACCGGCGGTATTCCCTCCATCAATAGATAAACAGCTTCCCGTTGCGTATTCGGCATGTGCCAAAAAATAGGCCGCTTCTGCCACTTCTAGCGCCGAAGCAAAGCGTTGAATCGGCAACATGGCCTTCCAATGGGCCATTTCTGCCTCTGACATCTCCTCCGTCATCGGAGTATCTACCGGGCCAGGGCAAAGGGCGTTTATCCGCACGCCTTGGCGGGCATGATCCAGCGCCATGGCTTTGGTCAACAGCACAACGCCACCTTTAGAGGCACAATAGGCCGCCAGGTTTCGTCCCCCTGTAAGCCCCGCGTCTGAGGCGACATTCACGATCGATCCTTGGCCGCGATCAACCATGTGTTTGAGCACAGCTTGATTCACCAGATAGGTGCCTTTGAGGTTGATATTAATCGTTTCATCCCACAGCGCCTCATTGGTATCTAATATAGTCCCTTCGTGGGCAATGCCTGCGGCATGAATCAGAATGTCAATTGGCCCCCAGGCCGTTGTGACCGCATCTACCATTTGATTCACCTCTACCAAGCTAGACACATCGGCGGTGACGGCCATGGCCAGTCCTCCGGCACTGAGAATCGCCTGCTTGACGGCGTCTAGGGGCTGTTGGCGTCGAGCGGCGATCGCCACCTGATAGCCACGTTCGGCAAACAGCATGGCCGTAGCTTTACCTATTCCAGAATTTCCACCCGTAATCAATGCAATAGCCATAGGGATAGCAACTAGAAGAATTTGAGATACCGTTGCAGTTCCCAGTCCGATACATGATTGTGATACTCATGCCATTCTTGGGTTTTAAAATCTACATAGGTTTGATACATTAGCGAACCCATGACTTGTTCACTCAGCGGATCGGTAGAGAAGGCGGCGATCGCTTCCCCTAAGTTGCGGGGGAGAAACTGAATACCCATGGCTGCAAGCTGATCGAGAGAATGGTTGTACATGTTCTCTGTATGGGGTTCACCCGGATCGAGCTGTTCTTTGATCCCCTCTAGGCCAGCTGCCAAAATCATCGCCGCACCCAAGTATAGGTTGCTAGAGATATCGGCAGCGCGACACTCAACTCGGCCACCGCCTAGGGGAATCCGCAGCATATTCGTCCGGTTATTATCGCCATAGCAAATGTAAACAGGTGCCCAGGTAAAGCCCGACATGCTGCCTCTGGGCACCAGTCGTTTGTAGCTATTGACCGTCGGGGCAATGACGGCGCAGATTGCCGGAGCATGTTTGAGCACCCCGGCAGTAAACTGATAGCCCAATTTAGATAGACCACAGCCGCGCGGATCATCCGATGCTTCAAACAAATTTGCTCCGGTCTGGAGGTCTGCCAACGACATATTGTAGTGCGCGCCACTGCCCGTGCGGTTGGCGAAGGGTTTGGGCATAAAGGTGGCAAAATAGCCATATTTTCTAGCAATTTCCTTCACCATCAGCCGGAAAAACGTCAGCCGATCGGCCATTTTGAGGGCATCACAATAGGCAAAATCTGTTTCAAACTGGCCGTTGCCGTCTTCATGGTCAAAGGAATAGACATCCCAGCCTAGCCCATTCATGGCTTCGACAATTTCACTCACCCAGGCGTAGTTGTCTAACAGCCCCTGAACGTCGTAGCAGGGTTTGGCTAAGATATCGCGATCGCTGACCGGCACGACTTGACCAGCCTCGGTTTCCTTGAGAATAAAAAATTCTGTTTCAATTCCCAAATTAAACGTAAAGCCCATTGCCGCCGCCTGCGCCAGCACCTGCTTGAGAATGCCGCGACAGCACGCATCAAAGGGTTTACCTTTCAAATAGAGGTCACTGGCAAACCAAGCAATCTGCGGATTCCAAGGCAAAATAGTGGCCGAATCTGGATCTGGGTGGGCAGACACCTCTTCATCGCTAATATCTTGGGGCACGCCATCCAGTGCCGCTCCCGTAAATAGCTCAGATCCAGCCATCATTTGCCCCATGTGGGCCAGCGGCACAGCTTTTGCTTTGCACATCCCATGAATATCAACAAAACTGGCCAAGGCATATTTCACGCCCTGATCTTCTAGGGATTGTTTGAGCGCTTGGAGTTCAGGCGTTTGCAGTTCAGACATCTGTAGTAAGAAAGCTAAAGTGTGAAAGCTAAAGTGTGTGAGCTAAAGTGTGAAAGCTGCGGCAACCCTACCGCCGACCCGATAGGTGCTCCATTAGGAGTTCTTGGAACCGATGCACCCCGACCTCACGGCTAGGAGAAAACGGCCCAGCTACATAGCCCGGTGATTCCACCCCTTTTTGCACCAGCGGCAGCAACTCCATATCTTCTTGCTGCACGCGATCATACAAGGTAATCAGCCGCTCTAAGTTCTCGGGAGACTGGGCGGCGGCGGTATTGGGAACCAGCCATTCCCAGCGAATCCGCGTTCGTGAGGCTGACTGTGGATCGATGGTGTAAACGATAATGCTCTCAGGGCAGGCAATCCAGGCAAAATTTGGCCAGAAGCTCATAATCGAAGAGCTTTCCATCAGCCGTTCTGACAATCCTGCCTGAATTAGCTCTGGCTTAAATCCATTGTTGCCATCACTATCTTTGGGATGGGGGGTTTGCTGTAGATAGTAATAGTGGCGAGCTTCACATCGAATCAAATCGTAGCTATTGTTCCACGACACCTCGTTTGTACTGTAGCTGGATTTATGCACGATTGGCTCGTGATAGTTTTCGGCATTGTTTTCAACATACAGTTTCCAATTGGTGTCTGTGTAGTAGTCAATGTAATGAACTCGTTTCCATTCGCTGGCCTGATAGCCGTCAAACAGGGCGGGTAGTTCATGCAATTGAGCCTCAAATGGTTCGCACTCCGCCGCCATGTTGACAAAAATAAATGGACCCCAGCTTTCTACATGGACGGCTGTTAGGTTGTGATCAGCCGGATTAAAATCCTCATAGTCTTCGAAGTTGGGAATTCCTCGCAGATTGCCTTCTAGATCAAACGTCCAGGCATGGTATGGACAAATGAACCGATTACAGTCACCGCTGCCAATGGCCACAGGTGCTGCCCGATGCGGACAGACATTGTGGAACGCGCGTAATACTCCCTGGCGATCGCTCACAATCAGCAGTGGAATTTCGGCGATGCTGGTGGTGAAATAGGAATTGGCACCGCTCAGTTGGCTAAGATGGCCCACATAAATCCAGGTTTTGCTAAAAAATAGCTGTCGTTCCAGTTGGTACACGGCTTCAGAGGTGTACATGAACGACGGAAAGGATTTAGCCCGCTTGTAGGACATGGGTTGCCATGTTTTGAGATAGTTAGCCAGATTGGCATCTTGAATAGACTCTAGAATGCCGACGTGATCAGATTTAGGATGATTAATTTTCGAGATGCTGTCTGCGATCGCCATTTCAGTTACTCCGGTCGATTAACACGATTAATTAGCGGATTAATTAGCGGGTCATGCTCCAAACGGAGGGTAGACACTGCCCACCCCGTCAGGGTAAGCTTGGCGGCATCTCCTCTAACGGTGTGCCCTCTACTAGCGCTCGTTTTAATTGCAGGCTCAATTCTGCAATGCAGGTTGCCAAGATTTCTTGACCAAAACTCAAATCAGCTTTGCTAGGAGCGCCTACTCCCCCATGCACACTCTCTTTGTTGACGGTGTAGGCAAAAAAGCAGCCCGCCGAGCGATCGGGTTCATCCACCGCTTTATCTAGCTGCACCAAGTCAGGCCGCAGCGCCAGCATCACCGACGTTTCGGCACAGTTGGCATGAAAATTAGCCGCATCGTGATGGTAGAACTCGTGGACTTGAGGCGAGATTTCCCAAATCGATCGCAATCCAATTCGCAGGTCGGGGTAGCGGTGGCGCACGTTTTCTAGGCCGCAGCGCAACGGTGCCCAATTGGTGACATGGCCATTTAACAACAAAATTCGGCTAAAGCCAGCGCTACACACCCATTCTGCAATTTCTAAAACTAGAGCAGATAGGGTTTCTGGACGCAGAGAAATTGTCCCTGCCCATTTTTTAGAATGCCCGAGGGAACAGCCGTAGGGCAGCGCGGGCAGTACCGGAATCCCAGTTTGGGCAGAGACGCCATGGGCTACGGCGATCGCCGAAAAGGTATCGACTCCCACGGGCAAATGCAGCGCATGTTGCTCGGTGGCACCTACTGGCAAAATTACCATATCCATGCCGCCAGCTCTTAGATCTGTAATTTGCTCCCAGGTGAGTTCGTCCCACAACACCGGTGATGGATTGGCATGAGTCACTAGAGTTCAGACCTCGCTGGAGTGGCGATCGCGTGCATAATTAGCTCTTGGAACAGATGCGTTCCGACCTCGCGGGTGGGGGAAAGCCGCCCCTGCCGGTAGCCCATCGATTGGATCCGGGTTTGCACCGCAGGCAGCAAATCTAGATCTTCTTTTTGAATAGTGTCAAAGAACTCAATCAGCGGTTCCAGGTTTTCCGCAGACATTGCGGCCTCAGTATTGGGTACTAGCCAATCCCAGCGAATCCGAGTGCGCTTGGGACCCTGCGGATCAATCAGATAGATAATGGCACAGGTGGCAGAGATAATCCAAGCAAAGTTGGGGAAAAAGCTGATGGTCGAAACACCCGCCATTTCGCGCTCGTTTAAACCCTGGATATAGAGATCACGATTGAGCGCGG